>SFJG01000095.1 GCA_004555955.1 Bacteroidales bacterium
TGACGATATAATACCCGCTATCAAAAGGCAGATTGCTACAGATGAAGTTATTGTAAGCATTGTGCGACTTGAAACTTTAGAACCTATCACACCACCAACAAGACGTCCAACAAGCATCAATAGCCAATAAAGACCTACTACAGTACCTGCAATGGCTGCTATTATTGCCGGTGGATTATTATCTGCCACAATTGTACTATTATCAAGATACTGGAATCCCAAATTTGCTATACCTACTTCCACTCCTACGTAACAGAAAATCGCAAGCAAACCAAACGAAAAATTAGGGAATGATAATGCCCCGGATATCTTGATACTTTCTTGTTTCTGACCTAATGTAGGGCTTTCTGGAAGTTTAGATAAATAAATAACAAAAAAGGCTACTACAAAAATACCCATTGCTAGAAAGAATACCGGATTTGCAGATGAAATTTTGCTTGCCTCGCCACCAATTAGTCCGCCAACAATGATCGGAGCGAGTGTTGCACCAAGTGAATTACAAGAGCCTCCGAATTGTACTAATTGGTTGCCTTTGTTAGGTGTAGAGCCAAGACTGTTAAGCATTGGGTTAACGACAGTATTCAGCATACACATAGAGAAACCTGCGACAAATGCACCCATTAGGTAAACTACAACAGCTGTATTATCTGTTGTAATAAAGCCAGAGAAATATGTCACGGCAACACCAATAAAACCCACCGTTACTGCCGCAAGTGCAGTGTAGCGATAGCCTTTTTTTTGGAGAATAATTCCGGCAGGAAGTCCCATAAAGGCATAAGCAATAAAATTTGCTAACGTTCCTAGTTGTGACATAACAGTGCTGCCACTGCTCATATTTTTAATAACTTTACCTAATGGATTTTGATAACCTGTCACGAATGCTATCATAAAAAATAATGCAAACATAATTGCAATAGGCAACACATAGCTTTTCTTTGCCTGTTCTTGATTTGTTTTCTCGTTGTTCATGTTAGGTGTAAAATTTGTTATTATTTTGGTTAGTTGTCAATATTGTCGTTCACCGAAAATGCTGCTTCCGATGCGGACCATAGTGCTTCCGCAACGGATGGCAATGGGATAGTCGTCGCTCATGCCCATACTTATTTCGGAAAACTCCGGATTGTCGTATAGCGGACCTGCTTTCAGAGAATTGAAGAGGTCGCAGACGCGACGAAATTCCGCCTCGACCTGCGCGAAGTTATCGGTATTTGTAGCCATCGCCATCAGTCCGCGCACTCTTACGTTGGCAAGCGACGACAAAGCGCCCGACTCTACGAGGCGAGCACATTCGTCGGGCGAGAAGCCGAATTTTGTTTCTTCGGCAGCCACATGGAGTTGGAGCAAAACGTCGACGGTTTTATCGATTCGCCGAGCCTCCCTGTCGACAGTTTGTAGCAGATGAAGGCTGTCGATGCTATGAATCAAATAAACGGAGGGCAGAAGTTGCCGCACTTTGTTGGTCTGCAAATGCCCGATGAAGTGCCAGCGCACATCGGCGGGCATCGCTGCGGCTTTGGCTGCTAATTCTTGGACACGACTTTCACCGAAATCGCGTTGTCCGGCGTCGTAAGCCTCTCGAAGAGCCTCAAGCGGATGAAATTTCGACACAGCCACAAGGGTTACGCCGTCGGCAAGAGTGCTACGGATTGATTCCAAACGGGCTTTAATATCAATATTCATCACAGCGGGAAGATTTTATTCTTTGTTTTTCGGAGCTCCGCTCAAGTCGGCTTGGTAGACGTCCATAATCATCGTCTCTACAATTTGCGAGATTTCGAAATCAGCCATCGTACCTTTCATACCTTCCATAAACACGTCGTAGGCATCTTTGAAGTCGATTGCCTGCACCATCATATAGTTAGGAGTTTTCTTTTCTTTACCGGTTTTTTCGTCGATAGTACAGAAGTTGACTTTCACCTTATACCATTTGTCGCCGCCTTCTTTCCAAAAGATTTCGGCAGTGTTGGTTCGCTTAACAGCTGTAACCTTAAATTCGCCGGAAATGAACGGTGTAATCTCTTCGGTAATGCGCGCTTCCGCTTCAGTAAACGAAAGTGCGTCAACCAAATATGGCTCTGTTACCGTTTTTTGAGAGCCGTCTTCTGTCATCTTATCATACTTAACTTTACATTCAAACCAAGTTGCCATAATTTCTTTTCTGTTTTTAAATTCAGAACAAAATTACCAAAAATATTTCATTTTTGGGGCTGCCGCCAAAAAATAATGCAGAAAATTTTATGTTTTTTACCACTTTTGCAGTAAGTTTGTGGAACGAAAATCTAAAAACGGTATAGTCATGATAACACGAGTGATACGTTTCTATGTGGACGGTTTCAAAGAGATGACCGTTGGTAAGACCTTGTGGGCAATAATTTTAATAAAATTGTTTATCATATTTTTTGTGCTAAAGTTATTCCTATTTCCCGACTATTTAAACAGTCGGAGCGACAGCGAGCAGGGAAAAGCACAAATTGTCAGAGACGAACTAACTAAATAAAAAACAATACTAATGGACAACTTAATTGAACTGGTTGACTGGTCGAGAGCGCAATTCGCCCTCACAGCCATTTACCATTGGCTATTTGTGCCGCTGACACTCGGCTTGGGCATAATAATAGCCGTAATGGAAACAATCTATTTCCGCACGAAGAGCGAAAAATGGTTAGCAACGACAAAGTTTTGGATGACCATTTTTGGAGTAAACTTCGCCATCGGTGTAGCCACAGGCATCATTATGGAGTTCGAATTCGGCACGAACTGGTCGAACTACAGTTGGTTTGTAGGCGACATCTTCGGCGCGCCGTTGGCAATCGAAGGCATCCTTGCATTCTTTATGGAGTCGACGTTTATCGCCGTGATGTTTTTCGGATGGAAGCGAGTCAGCCCGAAATTTCACTTGGCATCGACGTGGCTCACGGCAATCGGTGCAAGCATCTCCGCGCTATGGATTTTGGTAGCCAACGCATGGATGCAACACCCCGTCGGCATGGAGTTCAATCCGGAAACGATGCGCAACGAGATGGTCGATTTTTGGGCAATCGTAGCATCGCCGATGGCAGTCAGCAAATTCTTCCACACCGTGATGAGCGGATGGACACTTGCCGGCGTATTCGTAATCGGCGTGAGCAGTTGGATGCTGCTTCGCCGACGCAACACGGAGCACTGCATCCGCAGCCTCAAAGTAGGCGGCTGGGTCGGACTTATCGGCATCGTAGCAACAATTGCTACGGGCGATAGTTCAGCCGTGACAGTAGCCAAACATCAGCCGATGAAACTCGCCGCAATGGAAGGACTCTACGACGGCAAAATCGGACAAGACATCGTTGCCGTAGGCATTCTCACCCCGGGCAAAACGCATAACGACGACAAAGACCCGTTTGTGTTCGACATCTCTATACCCTACGGGCTTTCCGTGCTCGCCAACCACGATGCCAACACATTCGTACCGGGCATCAACGACCTGATTAAGGGAGTATCGCTCACCCCTCAAGGCGACACCGTCAACACCGTATCCTACGCCGAACGCATAGCACGCGGCAAAATGGCTGTCGACGCTCTTCGCCAATTTAACGATGCCGTAAAAGCCGGCGACACTGCAAAGGCGGACGCATTGAAAGGCGAAATAGCACAAAACTTCAACTACTTCGGCTACGGCCACCTCAATTCGGTCGACGAAGCGGTGCCCAACGTGCCGCTGACTTTCTACACGTTCCACATAATGGTAATCATCGGTGGTATGTTGTTAGTATTTATCGCCGCTGCCCTTTTGTTTGCTTACAAACGCACATTGCTTGAACGAATTAATTGGAAAGATTGGTTCTACAAGTTTGCAATACTCGCCATTCCGCTCACCTACCTTTGTAGCGTCAGCGGCTGGGTAGTTGCCGAAGTCGGTCGCCAACCGTGGACTATTCAAGACCTGATGCCCAACAGCATAGCCATCTCCGACATCAGCGCAGGCTACGTACAAACGACGTTCTGCATCTTCGCCGTAATCTTCACGGCGCTCCTCATTGCCGATATTTGCATCATCTGCAAACAAATCTCGAAGAAATCAAAAGACGATTTAGAAACCGTAAAATAATAGAATCATGATAACCTACGCATTTCTACAGAACTACTGGTGGCTGCTCATCAGCATCCTCGGAGCGCTACTCGTGTTCTTAATGTTCGTACAAGGGGGACAATCGCTATTGGTTTGTCTGCCCGACGACGCCGAAAAATCAATCATAGTGAACTCACTCGGCAAAAAATGGGAATTGACATTCACCACGTTGGTAGTGTTTGGCGGTGCATTTTTTGCATCTTTTCCGTTATTCTATTCCACAAGTTTCGGCGGAGCATATTGGCTTTGGATGCTGATACTCTTTACGTTCGTCGTTCAAGCTGTATCGTATAAATACCGCAAAAAAGACGGAAACATCTACGGCAGCCGCTTCTACGACACGCTACTCGCCATCAACGGATTTTTTGCACCCGTGCTCATCGGCGTTGCTGTAGGAACTATGTTTTTCGGCGCGGAATTTACCGTAACAAAGACCAACATCCTCAACAGCGCAAGTTCGACCATCTCGCAATGGGGTCCTCTTCACGGCTTGGAAGCAATCTTATGCTGGAAAAATCTGTTGCTCGGTTTTATGTTGCTCTTCCTGGCACGCACGCTTGCAGCGCTCTATCTGGTCAACAACATTTCCGACCAACCGATGGAAGACAAACTTCGCAAGCATCTACTCTACGATGCAGCGATTTTCGTAGTTCTCTTTTTGGCATTTGTAGCCGTTCTGTTTACGTCGAAAGGCGTATCGACGGCAGCCGGAGTCGCTTCGTGGCAAGACTACAAATATCTCGACAATGCTATCGAGATGTGGTGGTGCTTGGCAGTATTTGTTGTCGGGACGTTGCTTGTGCTCGGCGGAATTGTGCCAACCATTCTTCGTGCAGGATATAAGAAAGGCATCTGGCTTTCAGGATTGGGCGTTGTGCTCGTAGTGCTTACACTGTTCTGGCTGTTGGGTTATAACGACACAGCCTACTATCCGTCGTTGATTGACGTCACCAATTCGTTGTCGATACGCAACAGTTCGTCGAGCGAATTCACGCTGACTGTAATGAGCATCGTGTCGCTCCTCATACCTTTCGTGCTCGCCTACATCGTCTACGCTTGGTATTCGTTAGACAAGCGCAAAATCACTCGCAAAGAAATCGAAACAACGTCGGCCGACGAAAAATATTAGTCAAGTAATGACGCAAAAAAACTGCACTACCGACCGTCGGCAGTGCAGTTTTTTATATATATGAATACTAAAGTTTGTCGAGCGCTTGGCTGAGGTCTTCGATAATATCGTCGGGGTCTTCGATACCTACCGACAGACGAATCAAGTCGGGGGCAACACCGGCTTCGATGAGTTGCTCGTCGGAAAGTTGACGATGGGTATGGCTTGCCGGATGGAGCACACAAGTACGCGCATCGGCGACGTGCGTAACAATCGCAATAAAACGAAATGCATCCATCAAACGAGCGGCATCGGCACGCGTACCTTTGACGCCGAACGACAACACTCCGCAAGAACCGTCGGGCAAATATTTTTGCGCCATAGCATGATATTTGTCGCCGGGGAGTCCGCAATAGCGCACCCACGCAACTTTGGGATGACTGTTAAGGAAGTTGGCAACGGCAAGTGCGTTTTGGCAATGACGCGCCACACGCAAATGCAGTGTTTCGAGTCCGACATTAAGCAAGAAAGCATTCTGCGGCGACTGAATAGAGCCGAGGTCGCGCATAAGTTGAGCAGTTGCTTTGGTGATATAAGCCATTTTGCCGAACTTTTCGGTATAAGTAATGCCGTGGTACGACTCGTCGGGAGTAGTAAGACCGGGGAATCGGTCGGCATGTGCCGTCCAGTCGAAGTTGCCGCTGTCGACAATCGCGCCGCCGACAGCCATTGCGTGTCCGTCCATATACTTGGTGGTCGAATGAGTGACGATGTCGGCACCCCACTCGAACGGACGGCAGTTGATAGGCGTAGCAAACGTGTTGTCGACAATCAAAGGAACGCCATGGCTATGTGCGATGCGAGCAAACTTTTCGATGTCGAGCACCGCCATCGCCGGATTAGCGATAGTTTCGCCGAAAAGCGCCTTCGTATTAGGTTTGAAAGCGGCGCCAATAACATCGTCGGGAGCATCAGGGTCGACGAAAGTACAGTCGATGCCGAGTTTTTTCATCGTCACGCCGAAGAGGTTGAACGTACCGCCATAGATTGCCGAAGAAGCGACGATGTGGTCGCCGGCTTCGCAAATATTGAACACGGCATAGAAGTTGGCAGCCTGACCCGAAGAAGTCAGCATAGCAGCCACACCGCCTTCGAGGTCGGCAATCTTGCGCGCCACGGCATCGTTGGTAGGATTTTGCAGACGAGTGTAGAAATAGCCTTCGTCTTCGAGGTCGAAGAGTCGCGCCATTTGCTCGGTTGTATCGTATTTGAACGTAGTGCTTTGATAGATTGGCAACACGCGAGGCTCTCCGTTCTTAGGTTTATAGCCACCTTGCACGCAAATCGTTGCAGCCGATAGTTTTTTTTGCATAAAATAATTATGTGTAGTTTCTAAAAAAGATTAAAGATTGTCGACATACCATTTGTAAAGAGCAGGCACGCCGTCTTCTATTTCCATTCGATGATGCCATCCGAGGCTGTGCAGGCGGCTCACGTCGGTGAGTTTGCGCATCGTACCGTCGGGTTTCGACGAATCCCAAAGAATCTTGCCGGCATAACCGACAGCACGGCGAACGAGTTCGGCAAGTTGTGCGATGGTCACTTCGCGTCCGCTGCCGATGTTGATGTGGCAGTTGCGGATGTCGCGTTCGGCGGGATTATATGTATCTTTGAAATCCACGTTTTCCATCACGAAAACGGAAGCGTCGGCCATATCTTCGCTCCACAAGAATTCGCGAATCGGGCGTCCGGAGCCCCACAGGCTGAGCGCGTCGGGCGAAATGCCGTATCCGGCGAGCGTGTCGATGATAACCTGCTGGGTAGCCGAGCCGTCGACATTGCCGACAGGGCGTCGGTCCAAATCGCGGCGAAGCCCGTCCCAATCGCCTTCATTAAGAAGGCGCGCGAGGTGCATCTTGCGAATCATTGCCGGCAAAACGTGACTGCTGACGAGGTCGAAATTGTCGTTCGGTCCGTATAGGTTGGTCGGCATTACTGCAATGTAGTTAGTCCCGTACTGCAAGTTGAAACTCTCGCACATCTTCAAGCCGGCGATTTTGGCAATGGCGTAAGGCTCGTTGGTGTATTCGAGCGGAGAAGTGAGCAATGCCGATTCGGGAATCGGTTGCGGAGCCTCGCGCGGATAGATGCAAGTGCTGCCGAGAAAGAGCAATTTCTTCACGCCGTGGCGAAAACTTTCGCCGATGACGTTTTGCTGGATTTGCAAGTTACGGTAGATAAAGTCGGCGCGATAGACGCTGTTTGCCATAATACCGCCGACAAAGGCAGCAGCGAGCACGACATATTCGGGACGTTCGGCGTCGAAAAACGCCTTAACTGCAGCCCCGTCGAGCAGGTCGAGTTCGGCATGGGTGCGCCCTACCAGGTTGGTATAGCCTTTGCTTTGGAGGTTTTTCCAAATGGCGGAACCGACGAGGCCGCGATGGCCGGCTACATAAATTTTAGCATTTTTCTCCATACTGCTAAATCATTTTATCGAGGTCGTGTTGACGGTTTCTAATCATTTCGACGTCGTGGCGAACGAGGATTCCAGCCGAGTTGAGTTTTTGCCTTAGTGGGGTCGCCGAGGAGTTGCTCGACCTCGCAAGGACGGAAATATTTCGGGTCGACTTCGACGAGGACACGTCCTGTAGCAACGTCGATACCTTTCTCGTCGACACCCTCGCCTTCCCAACGAAGTTCGATGCCGGCGCGACGGAACGACATTTCGGTAAATTCGCGCACGGAGTGGTATTCGCCGGTAGCGATTACGAAGTCGTCGGGTTCGGGTTGTTGCATAATTAGCCACATACATTCAACGTAGTCGCGAGCATAGCCCCAGTCGCGACGCGCGTTAAGGTTGCCGAGATAGAGTTTGTCTTGCAGACCGTTGACGATACGAGCGGCTGCAAGTGTGATTTTGCGCGTTACGAAAGTTTCGCCGCGGCGCTCGCTTTCGTGGTTGAACAAGATGCCGTTGACAGCATACATACCGTAACTTTCGCGATAGTTTTTGGTAATCCAGAAGCCATAAAGTTTGGCGCAAGCATAGGGGCTACGCGGATAGAACGGCGTGGTTTCGCGTTGCGGCACTTCTTGTACTTTACCGAAGAGCTCGGACGTGCTGGCTTGATAGATTCGCGTCGATTTCTCCATGCCGAGCATACGTACCGCCTCCAGCAATCGAAGCGTGCCGATAGCGTCGGCATCTGCCGTATATTCGGGCACTTCGAACGACACTTTAACGTGGCTTTGTGCGGCAAGGTTGTAAATCTCGCTCGGACGTATTTCGCGGATGATTCGTATCAACGAACTCGAATCGGTCATATCTCCGTAGTGGAGATTGACAAGACGCTTGCGCTGCATATCGCGCACCCATTCGTCAAAATAGAGGTGCTCGATACGACCTGTATTGAACGAGGAACTGCGGCGGATTATGCCGTGTACCTCATAGCCTTTCTCGAGCAAAAATTCTGCAAGAAACGAGCCGTCTTGTCCTGTTATGCCTGTTATTAAGGCTACTTTCTTATTTTCCATATATTTTTGTTATTTCATTATTACGTTACATATGTCGGCAATGCTGTCGACAGTTATTTTCGGGCGATACGATTCGCCGACTTCAATGTTTTGCGGATGCACATTTCGATCGGTGCCACGCAAGCAGACGGTAAGCCATCCGAGTCGATTTGGTGCCACAAAGTCTTTCGCCGGATTGTCGCCCACGTAGACATATCGCTCGGCGGGCAACGCATCCATAATACGCTCGAAACTGTGCGTACTTGTCTTGTCGACGCCCTCGGCTTCGGAAATGTAGATTTGATTTCCGAAAAAGGCATCGAGCCCGAGTGCTTCTATCTTGTTGCGCTGCGTCGACGTCCTTCCGTCGGTAACCAGGGCAAGCCCTACCCCGGCGTCAGCAAGTCGCTGCAGAGTTGCTCTCGTAATAGGGTCGAGGCTGAGCGACGGCTTATGATATCGATAAGCGGCTACCATATCGGATACCGGCACATTGCAGTTAACGGCAGCAACAAGAGCATCAAACGGATTCTCGCCGGCGGCATAAGCCTGCGACATCGCCTCAAGAGCACACCTACGGTCTTTCTGTGGCAACAACTCTGCTACGGCACGATAACCGGACACGACAAAATCATACTCCGGATACAGCGTATCATCCAGGTCGAAAGCCGCCACCGCATTCATTGCCTATTGCTTGAAAAAGTCGGTCAATGTTTCAACTACTCTTGCCAAGTCGTCGTCGGTCAAGTTGGAGCCACTCGGCAAACACAATCCGCGTTCGAAAAGCCGCTCACACACGCCGTCGCCATAGTAAGGCGCTTCGGCATAGACGGGCTGCATGTGCATCGGACGCCATAGGCGACGCGTTTCGATGTTTTCGGCAGCCATCCATTGTCGCAATGCTTCGGGTTCTTTACCGGTTGCCGGGTCAATCAAGATTGTCGACAACCAGAAATTGCTATCGCTACCCGGCTGCCCGTTCTGCTGAACTTCGACACCGGGAATGTTTTTCAACGCCTCTGTATAGAATGCGTGGTTATGACGTCGACGCTCAACGTGGTCGGCGAGCACGTCCATTTGTCCGCACCCGATTCCGGCGCAAACGTTGCTCAATCGGTAGTTATAGCCTATCACGTTGTGGTAGTAGTACGGTCGATTTTCGCGAGCCTGAGTTGCGTAAAACTTGGTTCGCTCGGCTTCTTCGGCAGTTCGACAAATAAGCGCGCCGCCGCCGGAAGTCGTTATTATTTTGTTTCCGTTAAAACTCAAGCAACCATATTCGCCAAAGAGCCCGCATTTACGGCCGTTCAACTCCGAGCCGAGGGCTTCGGCGGCGTCTTCGACCACCGCGATGCCATAGTGTTCGGCAATTTCGGTAATTTCGGCAATCTTCGCCGGCATTCCGTAGAGATGCACGGGAATGATGGCTTTAGGATATTTGCCGGTTACGCGATGACGGTCTTCGATGGCACGAACCAATAGTTCGGGCGACATATTCCACGTGTCGGGCTCACTGTCGACAAAAATCGGCTGCGCTCCTTGATACATAATCGGATTCGCACTCGCTGCAAAAGTAAAAGACTGACAAACGACTTCGTCGCCGGCACCGACTCCGGCACCGACAAGCCCCAGATGGATTGCCGCCGTACCCGCACTCAATGCCACGACGTGGCTTGCGCCAAGATACGACTCCAACCGACGCTCAAACTCGTCAACATTCGGACCAAGCGGGACTATCCACTCGCTCCGAAACGCTTCTTCTACCCATTGGCGTTCGCTGCCACCCATGTGAACGTACGACAAAAATATGCGCGGTTTCATTCTTTCCTGAATTTTTCTGCGAAGATAGTCATTAATCACGAATTAGAGTTGCATTTGCTCCAAAATATTACTTTTTCAAACACCTCGAATTATTAAAAATGTTAAATTTTTGAGAATGACAACAAATTTTGGAGTTATCTCTAAATTATTTCAATTATAATGTATACATTTGCGAAATGTGACACAAACATCAAAAACAGAAAAGTCTGTTACATATTATTGTTTTACCGAATAAAACCACAATAAAAACATAACACCTGAAAAAACTACTATGAAACGTTTTACGTTAACAATTGCTTCTGCGCTATTGCTGGTTGCAACTTCCGCACAAGCACAAAAAACAGGAACGCTCTCAAACATCACACGCTTGACAAACGGCACTGAGAGGTACGAGAACCCGCGTTGGTCACCCGACGGCTCGAAAATTGCCTTTACGAAACTCGGCTACGAAGGACTATTGGTTATGGATGCCGACGGAGCAAACAAGAAAGTGATTTCGCAAGGCGCCGGCGAAGGCTTTGAATTTAAATGGAGTATCGACAGTCGAGAAATCCTTGTTCGCGACACTCGTTGGCTCGACAAAGGCGACGGCATGATTGACCGCGCTCATGCCATCTGGGCTGTGTCGACCGAAGGCAAAAAGACTCGTATGACCTACGACGAAAACTACATGCAACCGGCAGCTTGGCGCTACAGCGCTAACGGTGCAAAATCGGTTGCCGCCATCGACGCTCGCAGCATCAAAGACGTCAACCTCGAGGCTGTGCCTTCTGCCCTCCGCAAAAAAGCCGCTTCGACTGCTTCTAACATAAGTTACATTGCCAACGGCGAAAGATTGTCCATCGTCAACCCCGAAGGCACTGCAACAGTTATCTACGACAAGCCGGCGGTTTGCGCCGCTTTGTCGCCAAACGGCAAAAAAATCGCCTTCATCAGCGAAGACAACCTCTTGGTGATGAACATCGACGGTACAGGTCTTGTTAATCTTGGCAAGGGCTTCAATCCTTCTTGGGTTGGAAACTCTCAA
>SFJG01000096.1 GCA_004555955.1 Bacteroidales bacterium
CTCGAGCCATGGCGGCCTTGTTAAGTAACGCGTTAAACAAGCGATAACGCGTTAAACGAATTAAACTATATATTGTGCGCAAAAATGGGATGTCACCACACCGGCGGCATCCCCTTTTTTTATTGACAAAAATTGGAAAAATCATCCTGTAACTGTTGACTTTTATTATATCGCGCGATATAATAAAGACAGTTAAAGAAGAGCCAAACCACTAAGAAGGACAGCAAACAAGATAATATCTAATCAACAGCAGAGATGCGAAAGGAGTAATGAAAAATGACAAAATTAACAGACAACGAAGCAACCGCCATTAGAAAAGCCTTTGATGCTTGTGACGTGTACGACCTTACGTATGACGACATCATCGGTTACCTGGATGACGGAACCGCATCCATCAACGAAGACAGAATCGGCCGTGATGTGGCATGGGTCATCTGGAGCGAGACAAAGCAGGCCGCCGTCTATGTCGATACTCTGCAGGAGATGAGCAAGGACGAGATCGAGAAAGAACTCTGCTGATAATGATAAGGAGGACGCATCAATGAAGAAACAGATCAAGAACCTGCTTTCACAGGATAACGGCGAATTGAAAATCAATGAAGTGTTCAAGCTTGTCAGATGGACGCTAAAGCCGGATGAGGACGTTACAGGACGATCCGGCGAATATCTTGAACTTGAGATGATTCCGGTCAACGATGGTAGACGAAATTATTTTTCAAAAATGATCGAGTCCAGAGACGTTCAGGGCATCATTGATGAAGTGGCTGCGGCCATGGATGAGATTATGGAGCAGTACACAAGGCAGCTTGTGAACCGTTGGAAGGGCGGAATATTATAATGGAAGAATCAAACGTAAAGTTGTATAACACGACCGAAGCGCAACGCCGGGCATCCCGGAAATACCAAGACAAGACGGTGACTATCCAAATCCGCGTGCCGAAGGAAAAACGCGAGGAATACAGGACCGCTGCGGAGGCAAAAGGCCTGAACCTTACAAAATACATAATCGAATTATTGGAGGGTGCCGAATAGCACCCTCTTTTATTTCAATTATGAAGTTTATGTAAAACACAATAAATCAAATTTAAAGCATAATAATTTTGCTTTTAGGCTTGATTTTTTTGTCACGCCGTATTATTATGAAATTGTGCTTAAAGCGCAATATGACGAAAGGAGGCAACGCATGGCAATAACACTTGCGGCGGCAAGAGTCAACAAAGGTTTGACGCAAAAAGAAGCCGCCAAGATGATAGGAATATCATTGACGACGCTTCAGAATTACGAGAAATATAAGACGAAGCCAGATATAGACGTTGGGAAGAAAATTTCAGAAGTATATGGCGTGACGATCGATGATATTCGTTGGACGCAATAATTTTTTTTAATAAGGTTGATTCTATGGAAGAGATCAAAGCCGGAAAAGCAACGATCAGAATTCACGGAACGCCGGATAAGGAACGCCTGAAGAAGGCGACTGAAAAATTCATGAAACAGGTTTTTAAAGATTCAAAGAAAGAGGTGCGGAAATGAAAAACAGATACATCTGGGCGACGGTTCTATTTGATATGGCGGTTATGGCTGTCTCGTATTCGTATTTGCTGCGAGAGGTCAACGCCGTATCGGTCGCCGGTTACGTCGGGTCTGTTTTTTATCTCGCTGCGTTCGGTTCGGCGAATCTTGATTATTTCATCAACAAATTCACTACACACAAAAAGAAAGGGGAAACAAAATGATCGAAATCAAAGACAACACTTATGAATCCGCAGTTGCGAAATATGCCGAAATGAAGGGCCGCGTTGACGCAGTCAAGGCATATATCGAATGTGAGAACTATCCGAGCGTCGAAACTATCGCCGCTATTCTTGGCATCGGAGGAAAGGTAAAAGATGAATGACGTCGAAAACAGAATGGTCATTAACGAATTATGGCCGGCCGGCCTTGCTGATTCAGATTTTCCGCGTTGCGACTATTGCGGCGAGATCATCGACGACAGCAAATTCGTCGCAATCGAGGCGTTGACGCTCCACAAGAGATGCCTGCACGCGGCTCTTGGATCACCGAAACCTAAATTCGGTCAGCTGAGGCGTTGCGCTTGCGAATACATATTCGATGACGACATCAACATGATGTCGATGGAGGAATGGCTTAATGAATAACTTGAATTTCCGCTTATTAAGGGCTGACGAAATCGACGCCAGAATTTCGACATGCAACAAGTACGGCGTCGGAATCCTGCTTTATAAAGACGCAAGATGTGATATGAACATCCTCGACGAAACTGTCGGGCCTGAAAACTGGATGCGGCATCACAGCCGCGACAATGCGAACTGCACCGTCAGCATCTGGGACGACACAAAAAAGCAGTGGATCGAGAAAGAGGACACCGGTACGGAATCTTTCACCGAAAAGGAAAAAGGCCTCGCCTCGGATTCGTTCAAACGCGCCTGCTTCAACTGGGGCATCGGCCGCGAACTTTACACGGCACCTAACATGTTCGTTCTGGCCAAAGACCTGTCAACGCTGAAAGAGGAAAAAGGCCGCTACACCTGCCGCGATGCCTTCGACGTGACGGATATTCAGTACATCGACCGCAATATCTGCTATGTCAGGATAAAGAACCGCAAGACCGGCAACGAGATCGAATTCGGCACGCCTGCCGAAGCCAAAGCCGAAGAAAAGGCTGCAGCTGATTCCATTATCGACGGAATCAAGAAGAAGGTGCTGACGGACAAGGCCGCCGAAAAAGGTATTGATATGGCGAAGATACTCGCGCGGTACCATATCGCAAGCATCGACGAGATGACTGTTGACCATTGGATGAGGGCGATCAAGGCCCTTGAAAAGACGTCATGATCGAGTTTCGCGGACGTCTGAAGGATATCGCCATAGATTGGAAAACAGGCGGTTACAACGTCACGTTCACGACGGATAACAAGACGATACCGGCGGCAATCGAATCATTGAAGGATAACGACATCGACGTGAAAGCGTGCAAACACCGTGAAAAGCGGTCGCTTGATTCAAACGCCTATGCGTGGGTTCTTATGCAGAAGATCGCCGAGGCAATCGGTTCGAACAAAGACGACGTCTATATCAGATGCTTGCAACGTTACAGTAGGTCATTCACTCATATCATCGTCAAGGCGAACGCCGTCGATCGGATGAAAGAAGAATTCCGCACGTGCGTTGACCTTGGCGAGATCACCGTCGGAGGCACAACAGGACATCAGCTGCAGGTCTATTACGGATCGTCAACATTCGACACTAAAGAAATGGCCGTATTCATCGACGGCATTGTGTCGGAATGTCACGAACTCGGCATAGAGACGATGACGCCGGAACAGATCGCCACTATGAATGCGGCATGGAACGCAAAATGAAGCGTCTTTATAGCGTCTTTACATACGACCTTGACCATTGCATGTTCACCGGCACGGCACCTGTTGAACGGCATCACGTATTCGGCGGAGCCTATCGCCGCAAAAGCGAATTGCGCGGCTTTATCGCTCCGCTGAGGCCCGATTTGCATCCGAACGGAGTATTTGCCGGGAAAGACGCTAAAGACGTTGACACGGCCTTAAAACGCCTGTCACAGCAATATTACGAAACGCATTACGGAACACGGGAACAATTTATCAATGAATTTGGGAGGAACTACATTGAATAAGACTATTTTATCCGGGCGCCTGACAAAAGACCCGGAAACGCGTTACACGCAGGCCGCTGAACCTATGGCGGTGTCTCGCTACACTCTGGCCGTCGACCGTCCGGGAAAGAAAGACGGACAGCAGAACGCCGATTTCATCAGCTGCGTCGCCTTCGGAAAGAACGGACAGTTCGCCGAGAAGTACCTCAAGAAGGGTACCAAGATCATAGTTGAAGGCCATATACAGACAGGCTCATTCACGAATAAGGAAGGCAAGAAGGTTTACACGACAGACGTCGTTGTTGACCGTCAGGAATTCTGCGAAGGAAAACGCGAAGAAGCGCATGAATCAGCGACGGAGCCTTCCGATGATTTCATGGCCGTTCCTGACGCCATTCAGGAAGAATTGCCGTTCGTCTGATGCGGTGCCGATGGATTACCATTTCACGATACCGGGAAAATTTCCGTCGATGAATCAGTTCATAGGTGCGAACAGAAACAGTGTTCATTCCGGGAATAACATGAAGAAGAAAAGCCAGGCGGCCATAATTGCGGCGATCATGCCGGTGGTCGGATACCATATCAGAACACCGGTATTCATCGAATACACGTTCTACGAGGAAAACCGAAAACGAGACCTTGATAACGTATCGGGTTATTTCCACAAGGTGTTTCAGGACGCTATCGTCCAGTGCCGCCTGCTGCCGAATGACACATGGAATGAAATTGTCGGCTTCTCCGACAGGTTTTTCGTCGACAGGAAAAACCCGAGAATTGAAGTCATCATAAAGGAGGTTGACGCATGAACGACGTGAAACATATTCCGTCGCAGAACGAACGCATACTCGATTACATGCGGACACACGGCGGCATAACGCAGATGGAAGCCATCAAGAGCATAGGCGTCATGCGGTTAGCAAGCCGCATTTCTGACCTTAGACGCCGAGGCTATATCATAAATGACCGGTTCCAGACCGTGACAAACAGGTACGGCGAAAAATGCAACGTTAAGGTCTATTGGTTAGAAGGTGATGCAGATGCCTGACGTCAAGTGGATCAAGATAACGACCGACATTTTCGATGATGAAAAAATACTCATGATTGAAAGCCTTCCTTCAGCTGACAGCATTATCGTTATTTGGTTTAAGTTGCTTACATTCGCAGGAAAACAGAATAATGACGGCGTTTTCATCATGAATAACAGAATAGCCTACACTGATGAAATGCTCGCTTCGATATTCCGTAGAGATATAAACACGGTAAGGCTGTCGCTTAAAACGTTCGAAGATTTCGGGATGATAGACATCATTGACAATGTTATCACAATACCGAACTGGAGCAAACACCAGACGCTTGACGCATACGAAAAGAAAAAGGCGAGAGACCGCGAACGAATGGCCAGAAAAAGAGAAGAACAAAGGCTTCTCGCAGAAAAGTCGTCTAACAAGTCGCCTAACAAGTCGCCTAACAAGTCGAACGACGTCGCCATTACAGAAAGAGATAGAGAAAGAGATTTAGATAAAGAAAAAGAAAAGATACAATACAACGTCGTCGTCGACGACTACAACAGCATTTGCGCGAACCTGCCAAAGGTGACGGCATTGTCCGACGCCAGAAAAAAGGCCATCAAGGCGCGAATAAACAAATACGGCTGCGACGGTATAATGAAGGCATTCCGGAAGGCAAGCGAAAGCGATTTCCTGAACGGCACTAACGGACGGAACTGGCGTGCCAACTTCGATTGGATCATGAAGGACGCCAACATGGCGAAAATCCTCGACGGAAATTATGACAACAGAGGACAGGTTGAAGGCGGCGACTATTTCAGCCGAAACGGCATCGACGATCCGCTGAAAGACCTTGATATTGATTTCTCGGAGGGGTAACGACATGGACAACATTATATCAAGCCTTAACAATTCCGTGCCGAAGCCTTCCGGCGAGACCATGGGCACCGACGGCCTGCTACACTGCGCGACGTGCGGCAAGGCCGTCGAGACGGTCGTCAATCATCCATTCATCGAAGGAAAGACAGTCAAGGTTAGGTGTATATGCGATTGCAAGATAAAAGAGATGGCAGCGGCCGAGGAAAAGGAACGACGCGACGACATCGAACGCCGGAAACGCATTTGCTTCGCAGAAACGAACATGAAGGAATGGAATTTCGCCAACGACGACGGCGAGAATGCGAAGGTGACGGCGGCAATGCGGAAATATTGCGACAGGTTCCAGACATTCAGGAAAGACGGCACCGGCATCGTGCTTTTCGGCAGCGTCGGCACAGGAAAGACGTATTTCGCGGCCTGCGTGGCAAACGAACTCATCGAACGCGGCTATAACGTCATGATGACGAACTTCGCGCGGATCACGAACAAGATTCAGGGAATGTTCGACGGCAAAAACGAATACATCGACAGCCTGAACCGGTACGACCTTCTGATAATCGACGACCTTGGCGCGGAACGGAAATCTGAATACATGCAGGAGATGGTTTTCAACATCATTGATTCGCGTTACCGTTCAGGCCTGCCGATGATCGTGACGACGAATATGACATGGAAGGAAATCACGACGCCGAACGAAGTCGGTTATGCCAGGATTTACGACAGGATAATTGAACGGTGCATACCGGTGCAAGTGACAGGAGCAAGCCGACGCCGCAAATCAATGAACGAGAACATCCGTAACGAAAGAGCGAAAATTGGATTATAGAGGTGGTTTATGAATGATGAAAGAAACGACGAATATTCAAACCGCAACACCGGGATAAATGCCCTTGCGGCCGCAATCGTGAATCAAGCCTACGACGACATCGTCGTGAGTGGGATATATCTTGAGATGGCGAAGAAAGGAATCGAGCAATACAAACACACGTCTGTCGGAATTTATAACGCCGAGAAGAATTACAGAGACGCCGTAAAATTCTTCGGTTCTCCGTGGCAAAGAATGCTTGCCGACATCGACGGTAAAATGTTCCTCGAAAAGGCAAAAAAAGACATTGCAGCAGGCGTGAAGGAACGGCTTACAGACTGGTATTTAACGCCGATTAAGAAGCGCAAACAGTTGATCAGAAATGCCGGAGAGGATGCCGAACGCGTACGGAGCGAAATCGAAAGGCGTATTGATCAGATCGAAGGAATGCCGGACGGAAACGACAAGACTATCGTAAAAATGTATTTCGTTAACGGAAAGCGGATGCAGAGAATCATGCCGACTATCGGAATACCGTATGGCAACGCGAAGAAAGCAAAAAGAAAGGCGTTCACGACGTTCTTCGACATGTACCTTGACGGTATTGCAGATTATTCAATTTTTGAGATTGGAGGAAAAAATGATTGAATTCAAATACACGCTGAAGGACGGTGCATTTGCACCTGAAAAGGCTCACGCATGTGACGCAGGGTTTGACCTTCGAACGCCTGAATCATTAACAATAGAATCCGGTAAGAGCGTCGTTATTGATACCGGCATCGCCGTTGCTATCAATGACGGGTACGTCGGATTCCTGAAAAGCAAGTCAGGCCTCATGTGTAAGCACGACATCATCACCGACGGCGGCGTCATCGACGCAGGATACACCGGTACGATTGCCGTCAAGCTGACGAACAAGGGCATAACACCGTATACGTTCGAACGCGGCGACAAGATCACGCAGCTTGTTATCCTGCCGATTCCAGGCGTTGAAATGAAAAAGGTCGAAACGCTCGACGACACGGAACGTGGAGGCAACGGATTCGGAAGCACCGGGAGGTGAGAGCATGAAGCCAGAAGAAGCAAAAAAATATTTAAAGTTCTATGCAGGAGATGGGTTGATGAAATACGTGCTCACACCGATTAGAACGGAAGCGTTAATTTATGCAATAGACGCTCTGGAAAAGCAGATTCCGAAGAAGCCATTTCTTTTCGGCTCAAAGCCTATTTATTTATGCCCTAATTGCAATAGGGCAGAATACATAAAGAGAAGAGACGCATTAGATACGCATTGCGGATTTTGCGGTCAGGCGATTGACTGGTGCGATAGTGAGGAGGAATAAAAATAATGGCAGTAGCTAAGAAATGCGACAGGTGCGGTAAAGA
>SFJG01000097.1 GCA_004555955.1 Bacteroidales bacterium
TTGTCGGAAATGTCGGATGTGGAATATCGCAAAGAAATGGAACGACTGGGCATCGACTTGTCGTGGAAATCTTCTCAGATAGAGGGTAATACATATTCTCTGCTCGAAACCGAACGCTTGTTGAAAGAAAAGAAGACAGCCGAAGGCAAAACAAAAGAGGAGGCAATAATGTTGCTAAACCATAAGGATGCACTCGATTTTATCCTTGATGTGCCGGATTATCTGAAAGAAATTTCGTTGAGTCGTGTCGAAGAAATTCATGCCATTCTCACCAAGGAACTCGGAGTGGAGCGCAGCATCCGTCATCGTCGTGTCGGTATTACGGGGACGAACTATCAGCCACTCGACAACGAGTTTCAAATCAGAGAGGCACTTGAAGATTCCTGCGCATTGATTAACGGTAAAAGTGAAGTGTTCGAAAAAGCGCTGCTGGCTTTGGTGTTGCTTTCCTACATACAGGCTTTTACAGATGGAAACAAGCGTACCGCACGAATAATCAGCAACGGAATTTTGATAGCAAATCGTTATTGCCCGATATCGTTCCGCAGCGTAGATTCAATCGACTATAAGAAAGCGATGCTGATGTTCTACGAGCAAAATAACATTGCCGCATTCAAGCGGATTTTTATCGAGCAATTCCTCTTCGCCGTCAAAACTTATTTTTAAATCATTACACTTTTGAGAGGAAAATAGTATTATTTAAAAAAATACGTAGTTAGTGAATAAAAATGTCTGAAAAAATTTGTTTTTATTGAATTTATGCTTAAATTTGCAGCGTAATCGTAAAAGAAAAAATGATGGATTTATTAAATATGCGTTGGTGGCGTTGCTTTAGGCTCTAAGTTTAAAGCGCGTTGCTTGTGTATGTAATAATTTCGAAATTAATAACTTAGAGTCCTGCCTTTAAAATAAACGGTGGGACTCTTATTTTGTAAGATTATGAGTTATAATGTAAACAATGAAGGCTTCTACGGTGAATTCGGTGGCGCATATATCCCCGAAATTCTGTATAAGTGTGTCGAAAATCTCCGACAAAACTATTTGAAGTATATTGATAGTGATGATTTCCGCAACGAGTATATGACGTTGCTGCGCGACTATGTCGGACGTCCGTCGCCGCTCTATTTCGCCAAACGGCTGAGCGAGCGCTACGGTGCAAAAATCTATCTCAAGCGCGAAGACTTGAACCACACGGGAGCGCATAAGATTAACAACACGATAGGGCAGATACTTCTGGCGCGCCGTATGGGCAAAACGCGCATCATTGCCGAGACGGGAGCGGGTCAACACGGCGTGGCTACGGCAACGGTTTGCGCGCTGATGAATATGGAATGTGTTGTCTATATGGGTAAAACCGACGTTGAGCGTCAGCGCATTAATGTCGAAAAGATGAAGATGCTCGGTGCGGAGGTGCGTCCGGTGTTGTCGGGCAACATGACTCTCAAAGATGCCACAAACGAGGCGATTCGCGATTGGTGTTGTCACCCCGACACGACGTTCTACATCATCGGAAGTACCGTCGGACCGCATCCTTATCCCGATATGGTGGCGCGCCTGCAAAGTGTTATCAGCAGCGAAATCCGCGAGCAACTGCGCGAGAAAATCGGTCGCGACTATCCCGACTATTTGATGGCGTGTGTCGGCGGTGGAAGTAATGCCGCGGGAACAATCTATCACTATCTCGACGACGAGCGTGTCAAGATTGTGCTTGCCGAAGCCGGCGGACTGGGCATCGACAGCGGACAAACAGCAGCAACCATCCAACGAGGCTCGCTCGGAATTCTCCATGGAAGTCGCACGCTGGTGATGCAGACCGCCGACGGACAAATCGTTGAGCCGTATTCGATTTCGGCAGGTCTCGACTATCCCGGCATAGGTCCGATTCATGCCAACCTGGCAAGTTGCGGACGTGCGCGAGTGCTTGCCGTCGACGACGATGAGGCGCTCCGTGCTGCTTTCGAGCTGACACGCCTCGAAGGCATTATCCCGGCGTTGGAGTCGGCTCACGCTCTGGGTGCTCTGCCCAAGTTGAAGTTCAACCCCGACGATGTGGTGGTGCTCACTGTCAGCGGTCGCGGTGACAAAGACATCGAAACATATTTGAAACATATAAACGATTAATCGTTATGGCTAAGTATAAATATCATACCGTTCATAAGACTATGCTCGGCGACATTCATACGCCGGTAAGCACTTACTTGAAATTGCGCGACCTGTTCCCGCAGAGCGCATTGATGGAGAGTTCGGACTACCATGGCAGCGAGAACAATCGCTCGTTCATCGGACTCAAGCCGATAGCGCACGTCGAGGTGTCGCACGGCACGGCTTCGCTGGTCTATCCCGACGGGACGTGCCGGAAGCACGACATCGATGCCGACTACACGTGCGCTCGCGCCGTTTCCGATTTTATTGCGTCGTTCGAGGTCAGCGGCGAGGCAAGCAACTATTGCGGACTCTACGGTTACACGTCGTTCAACGCCGTGCGCTATCTGGAGAACATCGCCGTGAAAGATTCCACCGAGAGCGTCAACGATGCGCCCGACATTTTGTATATCTTGTATAAATATATCATCGTTTTCAATGGCTATAAGAGCGAAATGATGCTTTTGGAGATGGTCTCCGACGGCGAAAGCGACCATCTCGACCGCGTGGAGGCGGCTATAAACAATCCGCGGATGCCTATCTACGACTTTCATCCCGTGGGCGAAACGTCGTCGACTCTTACCGACGAGCAGCACAAGGCTAACGTGCGCGCCTGCATTGCCCACTGCCTTCGCGGCGACACCTTCCAAGTGGTGCCTTCGCGGCGATTCGTGCAGAATTTCTATGGCGACGACTTCAAACTCTACCGCGCTTTGCGCAGCATCAATCCTTCGCCGTATCTCTTCTATTTCGACTTCGGCGGATTTCGCATCTTCGGCTCGTCGCCCGAAACGCATTGTCGCATCGAAGGGGGTAGGGCGTATATCGACCCTATTGCCGGCACAACAAAGCGCACCGGCAATCCGGAGCAAGACGCACGCAATGCCGAATATCTGCGCAACGACCCCAAAGAGAATGCCGAGCACGTTATGCTCGTCGACTTGGCTCGCAACGACCTCAGTCGCAATTGCCACGACGTCAAAGTCGACTTCTATAAGGATATGCAGTTCTATAGCCACGTCATCCATTTGGTGAGTCGTGTCAGCGGTATGCTCAACGCAGATGCCAACCCAATCGAAGCCTTTTTCGACACATTCCCTGCCGGTACGCTCAGCGGAGCTCCGAAGGTGCGCGCTATGCAAATCATCACCGAGTTGGAGCCTCACAACAGAGGCCCGTACGGCGGTTGCATCGGCTATATCGGGCTCAACGGCAACCTTAACCAGGCTATTACCATCCGCACGTTCGTCAGCCGTAACGGGCAGTTGTGGTTCCAAGCCGGCGGCGGCGTGGTTGCCCGTAGCGATGAAGAATACGAACTTCAAGAAGTCAACAACAAACTCGGCGCGCTCAAGAAAGCCATCAGCATTGCCGAAATAATGTAAACACAGAAGATTGATTATGAGTAAATTAGTTATAGTAGACAACTACGATTCGTTCACCTACAACCTTGCGCACGCCTTTCGCGAATTGGGCGAGCAGGTAACGGTGGTGCGCAACGATAGATTTGAACTTCAAGATATTGCCGAGTTCGACAAAATTGTGTTGTCGCCGGGACCGGGCATCCCAGAAGAGTCGGGATTGCTGTTGCCGGTCATTCGCAAGTATGCCGGAGTGAAGCCGATGTTCGGCGTTTGCCTCGGCGAGCAAGCCATGGCGGTGGCTTTCGGTGGTCGGCTGATAAACCTCAGCGACGTCTTTCACGGCGTGCAGACGCCCGTCACTTACCTAATCGACGGCGACCGTCCCCTTGACCCGATATTCTCCGGACTGTCGAACCCTATGGAGGCGGGAAGATACCATTCGTGGGTTGTCGACTGCGATTACTTGCCCGATTGTCTCGAGGTGACTGCTGTCAGCCCGGAAGGACAAGTTATGGGGTTGCGACATCGGCAGTTTAATATGCACGCCGTGCAATTTCACCCCGAGTCGGTGTTGACGCCCGACGGTGCGAAGTTGTTGAAAAATTGGTTGAACATTGACTGATAGAACTATGAAAGAGATACTTAAACGAATGATAGCAGGCGAAGAACTCTCGCAAGCCGAGACTCGCCAAATAATGCTTGACATAATTGAGCAACGCTATGCCGACGTGCAGATTGCCGCGTTTCTGACTGCTTTGGAGATGCGCGGTGTGACCGTCGACGAACTTCTCGGACTTCGCGAAGGACTGCTCGAAACAGGTCGTCGCGTCGACTTGTCGCCGTTCAATCCTATAGACATCGTTGGCACCGGCGGCGACGGCAAAAATACGTTCAACATTTCGACGTGCGCATGCTTTGTGGTTGCCGGAGCGGGCTACAAGGTGGCAAAACACGGCAACTATGCGTCGACGAGCGTCAGCGGCGCGAGCAACGTGCTCGAAGAGCACGGCGTGAAGTTTTGCGCCGATGCCGACCGCCTTCGCGAGGCACTCGACCGAGTAGGTATCGTCTATCTTCATGCGCCGCTGTTTGCCAACGGAATGAAGGCGGTGGGACCTACGCGTAAAGCCCTTGCCGTGCCGACTTGCTTCAACCTGCTCGGACCGCTTGTCAATCCTTCGCGTCCGCGCAATCAGTTGCTCGGCGTGGCTACTCTCAAGCAATTGCGCCTTTATAGCCGCGTCTATGAGCGACTTGGCATAAACTACGGCATCGTCAACAGCATCGACGGCTACGACGAAGTGTCGCTCACCGACGAGTTTAAAATCAAGACCAACGGCTACGAGCGCATCATTAGTCCCGAGGAAGTTGGCTTTGCACGCATCGACGGCGCCGACATCTATGGCGGTGCGACTCGCGCTGAGGCTAAAACGCTCTTCGACAACGTGCTCGAGGGCACGGCATTGCGTTCGCAAATCGACGTCGTTGTGGCTAATGCCGCTATGGCAATTCGTGTGCTCGACGCCGAAAAATCGGTTGAAGATTGTGTTGCCGTGGCTCGAGAGTCGATTGAGTCGGGCAAGGCGTTTGCGAAGTTGAAACAATTTGTTGAATTTTTCTCGTAACCTGTCATGGCTGATATCCTTCAAACAATCGTAGCGCACAAGCGAGAGGAAGTGGCTCGCGCAAAGGAGCGGTGCAGTATGCAGTCGTTGTTGGCACGGCTCGACGGCGTCGACGGCTGCCGTCGTTCGTTGCGCAAATCATTGCTGGAGTCGCCGACAGGCATCATCGCCGAGTTCAAGCGCAAGTCGCCCTCAAAGGAATGGATTAACCGCGAGGCTCGTCCCGAGGTCGTCACTTCGTCGTACTGCGCCGGCGGTGCTTCGGCTTGTTCAATCCTTACCGACAGCGAATTCTTCGGTGGCTCTACCGACGACGTCATCGCTGCCCGCCCTGCGGTGACTGTCCCCATTCTTCGTAAAGATTTTATGATTGACGAATACCAGATTGTTGAGGCAAAATGCATCGGCGCCGACGTCGTTCTGCTCATTGCCGCCGCGCTGACAGTCGAACAGTGCCGTCGGCTCGCACACACCGCTCACCAACTCGGTTTGGAAACAATTCTGGAAGTGCACGGCATTGCCGAACTCGACTATCTCAACGACGATATCGACGTGGTCGGCGTGAACAATCGCAACTTGGGCTCGTTCGTCACTTCGGTCGAAAACTCGTTTCGCTTGGCTGACGCTATTCCGTCAAGCTACTTGAAAATCAGCGAAAGCGGCATCTCCGATGTCGATACTATCCGCCAACTTCGCAGCGTCGGCTATCGCGGATTCTTGATAGGCGAACGTTTTATGAAAACGGATGACCCGGGCGCTCATCTGGCTAAATTTGTAACCGAAATCAACCAATGCGACTAATCAGAAAACTCTGCGGAATGCGCCACGCCGACAACATTCGACGTGCCGAACATCTCGACCTCGATTGGATGGGATTCATCTTCTGGAGCGGGTCGAAGCGCTACGTTGGCGAGCGAATTGCTTACGTGCCGGAACGTGTCCGCCCAATTGGCGTGTTTGTCAATGCCGACATCGACGAGATTCTCGCCGCTGTAGCAGCCAATCGTCTTGGCGGCGTTCAACTCCACGGTGCGGAAACCGCCGACTTCTGTCGCTGTTTGCGCAATCGGTTGCCCGACGGCGTGTTGACCATCAAGGCAATAGCCATATCCGGCGCAGAAGATGCACAGCGAGCGTCTGCCTACGACGAAAGCGTCGACTATCTGCTCTTCGACACCCGTTGCAGCGGCTACGGCGGAAGTGGATGCGCATTCGATTGGAGCGTGCTCGATGCATACGTCGGCAATACACCCTTTTTGCTCAGCGGAGGCATCGGTATCGACTCCGTTGATGCCTTACACCGATTCTCCCATCCCCAATTGGCGGGAATCGACATCAACAGCCGTTTCGAAATCGAGCCCGGTGTGAAAGACATCGACCTTGTCGCCGATTTTTTAAACCAAATAAGCAACTTGTAAACATAACACAATATTACTATGAATAGAATCAACCGACTTTTCAGCGAAAAGAAAAACAACATACTTTCACTCTACTTCTGCGCCGGACATCCCACCATCGACAGCGCCCCTCACATCATCGAAACCCTCGCCCGCGGCGGCATCGATATGATAGAGGTGGGCATCCCTTTCAGCGACCCGATGGCAGACGGTCCGGTGATACAAGATGCTGCCACAAAGGCACTGCGCAACGGCATGACCTTCAGTCGGCTCTTCGACCAACTCAGCGACATCCGTCAGCGCGGCATCGACGTGCCTATCATCCTGATGGGCTATCTCAACCCGATTATGCAATTCGGCTTTGAAGAGTGTTGCCGACGTGCCGCCGAATGCGGCGTCGACGGATTTATAATCCCCGATTTGCCATTCAAAGACTATATGCGCGATTTTCGCCCCGTCAGCGACCGCTACGGTTTGCGCATCATTATGCTCATCACGCCCGAGACCGAGGACGAGCGCATCCGCTTCATCGACGACCATACCGACGGATTTATATATATGGTATCGTCGGCGGCTACGACAGGTGCGCAACGCAGTTTCGACCAAGCCAAGCAAGACTACTTCCGCCGAATCGACGCCATGAATTTGCGAAATCCGCGAATGATAGGATTTGGCATCAGCAACCGCCAGACTCTCACCTCAGCCATGGCGAACGCTTCCGGCGCCATCATCGGCTCGAAGTTTGTCACACTGCTCGACCAAACAGGCACGCCAGAAGAAGCGCTCCGCCTCCTCCGCGCAGCCCTCGAATAGTAGCGACCCTCCCGCCGCTGCACGGCATTCGAACCATTCAATAAGCCAGATTTCTCTGCCCCTCCGGTTTTAAATTCCAAGGGTATATGCCTATTTGTCAATATGTTAGCTACATTTTTGCGGATGCGAATTTTGTGTCGTTTAGAAACGACATCTCGTGAGATAACTTTGCAGTGCATCCGATGGCGATGGACTGGCATTGCTCAATGACCGAGAGCCGGAGCTTTTGGATGCCACCGCCCGAAGCGACGCGAGAGCACCGTTATTGCGTGAGGGCACACACAAATACACATGAGTACACAAAACTCAATTATCAACATTGCTGAATTGGCGGCTGCGATGCCTAACGCCATTCTCCAAATCTCCGCAGGCGACCTCTGCGACTTCGCAAACCGCCTTATCGAATCCGCTACCGATGTGGCTCGGTTGCAGATAGAGCGTGCCAACCTCTCCAAAGAACTGCTCACCATTGAGGAGGTGGCGGACATGCTGAAAGTGTCGAAGATGACGCTCTATCGTTGGAACCTGAATGACACCTTGCCCAAGATTGAAATCGGAGGTAAACGCCGCTATCGTCGTGCCGATGTTGAAGCTATTATCGAACAACGAAAAGAGAAGAAGCAATGGACGATAAAATAACAATTAAGCCCAAAGGGTCGCTGTCGCTCAGCAAGCAGCGACCCGAACTTCCCATCGACGGACTTCCGGCTTCGATACAGAACTACATCAATGCAGTGTGCAACATCTACCATTGCCCGCGTGAGTTTGTGACCACAGCCGTACTCGCCACCGCATCTACCGCTATAGGCAAGAAGGTGGTAGTAAACGAAGGTATCTACAAGAATCCGTTAGTGCTGTGGTTTGTGTCGGTGGCGCGGAGCGGCAGCAACAAGTCGTACCCGATGAAACTCGTCACGCAACCGCTTCGCCGCATTGATGAAGAACTCTACGCAGAGTATAAGCGAGAGTATGACGATTGGAAAGCAATCCCTGCCAAAGACCGTGCCGACGAGCCGAAATGCCCGGCAATAGTCCTCGATGACTGTACCGATGAACGTCGCAGCGAAATACTGTTCATGAACAACGATACCAACGAGCCGCAAATTCAACAGGTTGCCAAACGAGGCAACAAACGAGGTGCCATTGGTATCTATCCCGAACTGAAGGGAATGTTTGACTCAAAGAACCAGTATCAGAATGGCGGCACGTCCGCCATATCTAAACTGCTACGACTTTTCGATTGCGAAGACATCAAGGTTGACCGCAAGAACGGTTTTACGATGCTTATCAAAGACCCGTTCTTCAACATCATCGGCGACTTACAGACAGGTATGCTCCGCTCCACCTTCGGGAGCGAACTCTTTATGACCAATGGTTTGAATCAGCGTTTTCTGTTCAGCGTAGCCGAAGATATCGAATATCCGCATCGAAGTCACGAAACGTTGCCTTACGGCATCGCTTGCGAATGGGCGCAGACCGTACGTATGCTCTATGAGGGAATCTATCACAGTCCCGATGGCAACCACTACACACTTGTTCGCAGCACCGATGGCGAGGTGTCGCTCGGAAAGGAGGCAGATGCCCTATATGACGACTATCACAACTATCTGCAAGACAAAAAGGCTATGGCTGACTGCGACTATGTGGCGTCAATCTACAGCAAATTGCAGATACAGGTGCTCCGCTATGCCGGAATAGTACACGTTCTCGACCTGGCTGAGCAACGCGGCATGCGTTGCGACTACAACATCATGCAGAAGGAGCCGATGGAGTATGCCATTCGCTGTATGGAATACTTCGAGCAGATGGCACTGCTGGTGTATTCACGGATTTCTGAACAGCCGCCGGTTGTAAAACCCGAGCAGATGAGCAAGACCGAACTTCTTTCTGCGTTTTTGAGACTTTATCCCGATGTGCCGCAAGGGCAACTCGCCAAACTGATTGGTGTATCAGCGGCTTATATCTCGAAGATAAAAAGCGGAAAAGTAGGTTAAGGTTAATTTGCATGTAACTCACTTAAATTCAAAGCAATAAGTATTGACAAGGTATTAACCAAGTATTAACCTAACGAACACTCTACAAGGTTAACGACAGGTTAATACCAAGTCAATGCCTAAACATCTGAAAATCAATACGAAAGATATATAATTAACCTTAACCTCATTTTTGACAAAATGAAATCGTTTCAAGAAATAGAAATAACAGTTTATCGTGGCGTGAAGGACCGTGTTGGACATCTATCAACGCTTCACGATTTCCTTACGGATGTCGATGTGTCGGCAATCGCAGAAATGCGTTCATGCACCGATACCGAGCGAAAACGGCAGATAAAGATGTCGCTGCCGCAAGCAACGATAAGCGGTATCTTTTCGCCTACACGTTCAGCCGAGAACCTTGTGCGACACAGCGGACTAATCTGCGTTGACATCGACCGCAAGGAGAATGAGCATATTGAGAATTTTGATATGCTCATAGAAGATGTGTTGAGCCGTATAGAAGAAGTGGCGTACGCAGCACATTCCGTCAGCGGCAAGGGCTACTTCGTAATCATTCCGCTGCGCTATCCGCAGTTGCACAAGGCACAGTTTGTGCAGTTGGTGCGAGTGTTTGCCGATATGGGCATCTACATCGACCGCGCTTGCGGTGACGTGTGCCGACTGCGGTGCCAGAGTTTTGACGAGCATCCCTACATAAACCTTGATGCAAAGCCATTCAGCGGCATCTATCGCGAACCGAAAAAGCCTCGCACGTGGTGTCAATGGGTATATGCAGAAAGTGTTGTCGAAGAGAAGGTGGCACGACTTTGCCGAGAGGTAGCGATGAGGCATATAGACCTCACTGCCAATTATGAAGATTGGGTAAAAATCGGTGCCGCCTTGTCTTCGCTTGGTGAGAGCGGAAGGCAATGGTTTCACCTGTGCAGCTCTCAGAACAGCGGATATAATCCCGCCGAGTGCGACCGAAAATTCAACAACCTGCTTCGTTCCACACGCCAAATCGGCATCGGCACATTTTTCTACTACTGCCGCCAATATGGCATAGAATAGGCTAAAAATGGCACTTTCAAATTATCTCGTTAAAATGAACTACATTTGCAGAAGTCCACCGAAGCGAATAACACCGCCCCGAGAAGTAGTCCCATTAGATAACATTGCTAAAACTGTAATAACTCAACAATGTTATCTAATTTAGGGAGGCATTTCGGAATTTTCACGCCAGTAAATGGCTGAAAACGCTAATCGGCTATGAAATAGCCGATTAAGGGGTGCAGGGGAAGTACTTCCCCTGCTACCGTCTGTAAAGACCCCCCACCGCCCTCATCGTCATTTTGGCTCTCACCCATATTTTTAGCGGAATATGTGTCTTGTCCTAAAATAGGTTGACTTTTGGATTAAACCAAATTTAGGATGAACAGTCAAGAAGTAAAGACATTTTCGGACGAAGAACG
>SFJG01000098.1 GCA_004555955.1 Bacteroidales bacterium
GGTTGTTTGGCCAGAAATGCTCGGTGTTGACAATCTGCCCCGCACTCCAGTCATAATGTTTGCTGAAGAATAGTTGCGCGTTGTCGTCCATATACGCTTTCATGTTGAATCCTGTGAGTGTCGCCGTGGTGACGGGAGCCGAGCGAGTTTCGGCGGGGGCGGGGGCTTCGATACCGAAGTTGGGCTCGATGGTGAGCGTGAGCATTAGGGTGTCGTTGCCAACGATGACGGGCATCACTTTCTGTTGGATGTGGTAGGTTTCGATAGCCGACGAGTCGGCGGCTGCGCGCGTTTGCCAGTCGTTACTCGAATCTATAGAGAATGCTATGCGACCATCGTTGCGAGCATTTCCTGTTCGCAAGTCGTCGCGGCACGACGTTGCTATTACTGCCAAACAAAACAGTGCTGAGAAAATTAGTCCTGTATGTATTGTTTTTAAATTCATGGTTAGTTAGCCAATTAATGCCACAAACTTACTAATATTTAGCGTACTATCCAAATTATTTTTTGTAAAAAACCGAACAATCATTTGATTGCTCGGTTAAAAATATTTTTTTAAAAGATGAAAAAAGGTGTCTCAAAAAGTTATGTTCGGCTCGTTTTTGTCACGGTTGACGTGCCCGGTAATGAAGATGCGCGCCACGCCGTTTTTGTAGTTGACGGCATTTGTCCGAACAGTTATTGCACGGCGGAAGTCGCCCGATGGTTGGCGAAAACCGCTATAAGTCACGTCGATAAAGCCGACATTGCCCGGGGCAACCGAGTCTTGGGTCCAATCGCGGGCCGAAGTGCATCGGCAACCTCCCGTAACGCCTGATACAACGAGCGGCGCAGTACCTTCGTTGCGAAAACGGAACGTTGCCACTTGAGTTGAGTCGCGGTCGAATTTTCCCATGTCGAGACATGTCTGTTCGAACACGATTTTCGGTCCGTCGGTCGATTCCGTCTCTTCGGCAATGCTGACGACAGGCATCGTGACGAGCACGGCTGATAATATTATTTTTGCGATGCGTTTCATTATTTGATAATCACTTTTTTGTGAACTTTACCATTGTCCGACATAGCATCGACAATGTATATGCCTTCGGAAAGTGTTAATGTAATAGTGTTTGCATCGACTGTTTCCGTCTTTATCAATTTACCTAAAGTGTCGAATACGTTTGCCGAGAGTTGGTTGCAGCCATTTGCGTCGACAACTGTCACGTTACGACCTTTGACAGTTATGCGCAGACCGGCAACCGCGCCCGATGTCGTTCCGGTTGTGAGGAACAGGCGGTTGCTAACATTTCCGTTAACCGTGTACTCCATATCTTCGGTAATCTTGGTATATTCATCCGTTTCTGCATCGTAGAGCATAATTCCCGTTGAGCCGATGCCGTTGAAACGGAGCACGGTTTGTTCGTTGTCGTTGGCAATCACGCCGATTTCGGTACCTTCGAAGTCGGGTAGGGTGTTGATAGACGTTGCGATGTTGCCTGCAATGGTGTAGACGCGTGCAATGTTGTCGAAGTTGCTGTCGTCGAGCATTGCAACGTCTTCCGATTCGTCGTATTCGGCAGTTGCTGCCGGGTTGATGAGAAGCAGTGATTGTGTTTGCTCTTCATTGTTGCGTATTGCCGTGATGCGAAGAGCGTCAACGTCGTCGATTGCGCGAGTTCCGTTGTCGGCAGTCGAAGCCTCCGGTTTGCGGAGAAGGTTGCCCTTAGTGGCATCGTAAGGCTCGACGGTAATCATACTTTCGTCGTAGTTGAGCGTTATCGAGGTCGCGGGATTCTTTGCTTCGACGAAGAATCCTTGCATCGGAGGCAGTGAGGCAGCCGCCTCGAGTGTGCCGACAAAGCCTCCGGTTGTCGGGTCCATAATTGCTGTGGTTTGACCGTCGGAAGTCATAACCCAGTATTTTGCGTTGATAACTGACGAATTGGCTTCGAGGAATTTCTTCATGTCGATGTGCGCCATAAACGGATTGCCTGCCAAGAAGTATTTGCTTGCGGCTGCGGCATTGATTTTCACAGAGCCTTTTGCTGCGTTGAGGCGGTAACTGTTAGTACGGTCGATTGCCGTTTGATTGCCCACTTGGCTGCCGTCTTGGTTGTAGTAAGAATAAGAAGTGTCGTCTTTTGGCAAGCGGAACAGTACAGATGCTCCGGGATTAGTGGCTCGGCTTACGTCGGTTTTAATCGAGAAACCGTTGGCGGCGGTGTATAGTTCGTTAACGTCGTTGTAGACGTTACTCCAAGTAGAGCGAACAGCCACGTTCTTCGACGAGCCGGAGAGCTCTATAACCGTAGCCGACGATTTGTTCCAAGCACGTTGGTAGACGGCAGGTGCGAAGCGGTTGTTTGTTCCGTAGTTGAACGTGATGGGTCGGAACAACTCGGTGAGTTGTTGTGCGCCGTTGGTCGGCAGATACATATCGCCTGCCGGAGTGTTCTGTAGCGGCGAACTGAGAGTGTACCAACGAGTCGGAGCCATCTCCATCTCAACCCAAGCGCGGTTGTAGTTGAGGTGTTGCTGGTTGAGTATTTCCGAATTAGGCGTGAAGTTGATTTGGTCGCATGTGTTGGCATACCACGGGCGGCAACCGATGCCGTTAGAAACGCTGTTAGCAACCATATCGTATTGAACGTGCTCGGTAGCGTTGCCGGCAGGACTTGTTCCGTCGGCGGATTGCGACGGATTGTTTGCCCAATTGTAGGTCGATGTTGTTCCGTCGACGCTGACGTTGATAGTTGCCGTTGCCGGAGCATACATATTCGGATAGGTTTTGCCGGCGGGCATTACCACTTTCGTGAAATCGAGCGGTGCGTAGCAGAAAGCGTTGTCGTTAGTTCCGTCGGTGGTAAACTCGTCGTTTTCATCGCTTTCGCGATATAATTCGGTAGAAGTTACACGACTCCAGTTGTCGTCGTTGTTCCAGTTTGTGTTCTTAGCACCGGTCCATTTCTGATATTCCGGCACAACTTTGAGTGTAAACACGAGTTCGCCGTCGCAGACGTTGTCGTTGCTTACTCCTGTACCGGCAGTGTTTTCGACAAAACCGAATTTCATGCGGTAGTAGTAGCCTTCGCTGAATCGGAAGTCGTTGTGGAACACGACGCGCAAGATGTTAGCCGAGCCGTCTTTCGAGGCAACAATGTTGCGCACGAGTCCGATAGGAGCCAATCCGCTTTCGCTGTTGTCGTCGGCGGTGTATTGCAGGTTCTTATAGGTCGGGTCGTTTGTTTCGGCAAGATATACGTACGGGTCGTCGCTGACGGTGAGGCTTGTGATACCTTCTGTTACCGGCAGTACGCGTCGAATCGGAATGTTGAGCACGACGCTCGAAGTCGATGCCGAACTCTTGTCGGTAGATACGCTCTTGAGTTGGTTGAGCCCGATGCGTAGAGGCACGTCGTCCATCCAGTCGGGGTAGGTAATGCCATCGCGGAATCCGTGAGTCATTTCCGGTGAGTTGTTGAGAACGTTGAGACGGATTTCGGCGGGCGATGTGCAGACTTTCTTGCCCGGATATTCCTTGTTGATAGGAATTGCCGTTGCATAAGAGTAGGCGTTGTCTTCGCCGTCGGGCACTTCGGCCGGAGCAAATACGTACGACGATTGATAGAGCAGCACTTTCGGTGCAACTTCCTTGCCGTCGATGGTTCTTACTGAAGTCATTTCAATGAGATAATTTCTGCATTCTTCGCTGTAGTTTCCTTTTGCTTCCATTTTTGCTGTGGTCGCTTCAGGATATTCTTCGCGGAAATAGAAGATGGCATCGCAGAGCGAAATGTCGCTATCGTTTTTCTCGGCATAGAAGTCTTCCAAGCGACCGTCGTACCAGTCCATATGTGCATTTTTTTCGACTTCAACAATATCGCCCGAGCCGTCGGTCTTTTTGCCCCAAAGGTCGATTTGTACGACCGGCGATTGGTTTTTACAGCAAGTAATGTTGTTTTGGTCGGGTTGGACGACGCCGTTTATTTTGATAGTCTCGGATGAGCGGACGCGGTAAGTGCACACTTTTGTACATTCGCCGGCGATGTCGAATTCGTAAGCGCCGGGCGTTGCGTCAGCGCCGTTGTCTTCCTCGGTGTAGAGCGCAAGGATGTATTCTTTTCCGGCAACAAGAGCGTTGTCGGTCGGGAATGCGCTGATGACAATCATACGCTCGCCGTCGATTGTTTCGACTGAGGCTTTCGTTTGGTCGATAGTGCTTTGGTCGAAGTCGGGGTTGTTGGCGTAGAATGTGTTGAATGTAACTTTGCCAAATGTCTGGTCTGTGCCTTTTCCGGGATTATATTCGTAGTGGAGCACGGCTTTATTAAATGCTTCGACGCTTTTGCCTGTGCCGCTCTTCATCACTTTGATATATTCGTCTTTGTCCAAGACCGTGTAGTAGCAGTTGATTGTTTTGCCCTGTTCGGCAGTTTGCGCCTCACTCAAACCGAGTGTAGAGAGTAGCATCGTAAACGGCGACTCGATTTTTATGTCGACCGTAGTGTTGCAGTCGCAGAGCGGCGAGGTTTGGCTCGCGGATACTTGCGGCTTGGAAACCCAAACGCGGATATCGTCGATAGCATAGTCGGCACCGTTTGACGAAATACAGTTGTTTTCGAGCGAAAGTCGATAGGACGCGATGTCGTCGGACGTAATGCCAAGTTCTGCAAGATTCGGAATGAATGAGTAGTAGATGTGAATCCAGCGGCCGAGGTTTGGACGTACGGCTGCATTGTCGTCGATATAACCTGTTACGAAACTGTTGATGGTTCGTTCTTCACCGTTTTTCAGCACAGCCTTAAAGTTGAGGATAAGGTTGGCAACTTCGGGAGCGTCAGAGAACTCGGCAACCCAAGCCGACACGAAGAGCGTACTACCGGTGCAGAGGTCGTCGATGTCCAAGTTTGCCGACACACCGGGGTCGCTGGCTGCGTTGATGTAGTAGAAATAGCCTTGTTGTTCGCCTTTGGTTTCGTAGAACAAACGGTCGTAGAGACCTGCTTGCTTGCCGAAGTTTTCCGAAGCCGGGAATTTCTCTGCAAGAATACGATATGGCGTTGCAACGCTGTGGTTGGCAATCATATACATGTCGTAGTCGAAACGGTCACTGTAGCCGAACATATATGAGTTCTGCTGCCAAGGAATCGGCCATTTGAAGATTTTTGAATTCTCCGGCGACGTCGTATATTCATTGTATTTTTCGTTGGCAATGTAGTCGTTGTCGGTTCCGTCGGCGTTTTCGAGCAGACGATATTCGTCGTAGTCGATTTTCGCCACCGGCGCGCCGTATTGGCTTTCAAGGTAGTCGGCGCGATGGTATTTGAAAGCTTCATTGTTGTTATATTCCGTATCGGGAATGAACGAAGCCTTTTCGCTGTCGACAAATTCGATTTCGTATTCCGCAATGACGAGCTCTTCGCTTGTTCCGGCGATGTTGATTACGTTGCCGTCGGCGTCTTTACCGTAGAGGCGAACGAGGAATTTGCCTTTTTGCGCCTTGTCGGCGGTAGCCGTAATTGAGCGGGCGAATGTCGTTCCGGCATCACCGCAAGGAGCTTCGACGCCGTTGATAGAGCGGTCGCCGTAGCCGGCAAATTCTCCGGTGTAGCCCATAAAGTTGGCAACCGGGATTTCGGTTCTGTTCGTCACGTTGTACGAACGTATTTCATAGCCGTAAACGCTCTTGTAAGAGCCGTCGGCTGCTTTGTAGTAGAGTCCTGACTTGCCGGTTTTGCCGTCTTTCTCCAAAGGCATGGGGAAGTCGAGTCGCACTTGGAAAGGTGCGTTTGTTCGAGCCGTGATATAGCGTTTGTGCTCTTTGACGTATTTCTTGTTATTCTCGGGTGAGCCTGAGAATTCATCGGCAAAAGTTTTTCCGTTTTTGATGTGGAAGATATGTCGGCCTGCGATAATCGGCTCGTAGAGCGTGTTGGTTGCGCGGTCTACATTGTAATATTCATTATAAGATTGACTTATATCGCAAGCGATGTATTTGTCGTCGAAGTCCTCATTTTCAGGGCAGTAGAACGAAGCTATGGCGCCGAATTTTATGCTTTGGCCCTCGTCTTCAGTCGACGACCACCACACTCTCGGCATACACATTCCCCAAGTTGAGTTGGTTTCCCAACGGTTGTCATCGGGATATGTAGCGTTGAGTTTTGAGCAGAAGTCGGTGCTGTTGCGGTCTGCCGGAACAAGCCCGAAATCGGGTTGGGTGTAGGTTGTGTAGCAGTCGCGGAATGTGCTGTCGTAGTGACGAGCGAAGTAGATGCCCGAGTCGTTGCCCGACACGGTGCCCGTACAGTAAGTACACTCAACAATACCGTATGCACCCAACCAGCCTGACAACTGTGCGCTTTCGCTACCGCCGCTGACGTTACAGCCGACAACGTTGGCTGTAATGCAGAACGACGGGTCGCTACCGTATGCCGCACAGCCGATAAGACCGCCGGCATTTACTCCGGTTGCGGTAACCGTACCAAAGACGGCGCACGATTGGATGAATGCGTAGTGGTCGGTTTGCGTCGGGTCGTAATAGCCGCCGGCAATCGAACCGACGTAGGAACGACCGGAAATGTTGCAATTGTCGAGGATAAGGTTTTTGACTTCGCCTTTACGACCCATACGGCCGAACATACCCACGAAATCCCAATCCGGCAAGTCGATTGTGAGGTTTTTGATGACGTGCCCGTTGCCGTTATATGTCCCGCGGAAGGGGTAGTTGTCGGAGATGCCGATAGGCGTAAACGAAACGCCGCTCATATCGATATCGGAATTCTGTTTGACACGAAGGTCGGTTTTGTGCTCATCGTTGACAAGTCGCGCAAGTTCAACCAAGTCGGCAGGTGTATTCACTTCGTAATCGTAGCTGTGCGTGTTGCTTGTCGATACGTATCGACCTCCTAAAAGGCCGTAGCTTGTCTTGTTGACGCGTTCCGGATAGGCGACGCAGTCGATATATTTGCTTGCGCCGTCGGTCTCGTAGTCGTACCAGCGGACGAAATTTTGGTAATAAGATGAGGTTTTATTAAAATCAGAGAAAGGATAGAGAAGCACGATGTCGCCCGGGATTGCATATACGGTATGTTCTTGTATGTGAGTCGGTTGGCGATTGCCTGTTTTGATGCGCGAGTCGGTTGCTGATGTAAAGTAGGCATAACTCGGTATGGAAATGCCGTCGGCGGCGAGTTTGTCGGTGTCGCGAGTCCAGTTTCCGTTGCTGTCCCATCCGCTGAAATCGCACCAATTCTTGAAAATGTCTTTTTGAGATTGTCGGTTGCGTTCGAGGAGCGGGCCGTGAGTGTGCTCGAACGAATATTGGCTGAACTTGGTGCTGTAGCCTGAAGGCTCGAATAGTTGAAATTCCGACATTCCCCAATGTAAGTATCCGTTACATTGTTCGTTACCCTAAAATCCGCAACTATCATCCAATACACGATTAAGGGTAGATTTATGAGTCGTTAGTAGCAGCTTTCAGTAAAAAGCAACAGCACAACATCAATA
>SFJG01000015.1 GCA_004555955.1 Bacteroidales bacterium
GTTCAAATTCCGATTAATGCAGTATATTTTGTTTTGTGTGGACTCTGTACATCTGTTATGTGGGGAGCAATTTTCAACCTTGCAGTAACAGGACTTGGTAAATTTACAGCCGTAGCATCGGGTCTCTATATGGTGATGGTTTGCGGTGGCGGTTTCTTTCCAACAATTCAAGGTGTTATCGCAAACAATTCTATTATAGGTAGTTTTTGGCTTCCTGTCGGTCTTATTGCGTATATATTAATATATGCTATTTATCTTTCAAAACTCAAAAAGAGATAAGACACAATTTGATGGTTTGTCGACGTCACCGGAAGTTATCTCCAAAGCTATTGGATTCCGGTAGCATGTGCAGGCTACATCCTATTCTATGCGCTTATTGGTAGCCGCGTGAAACACCCTGAAAAATAGTTGACGCTTCGCCCGTTGAGGCAAATAATAACGACGAGGGTTGCACCGTAGTGCCGCCCTCGTCGTTTTCGTCATCCACCCATCCACTCTACACCTCGTCCCCCGTCCTACTCATTCACTCGACGATAACCTGCTTTACATCCACACGCCTACCCGGTCGCACCGAGGCGCGACCCTACGACCGAATGGTGTTTTCTGCGATGTATTATGTTGAAAATAAGCAGAGTAGGGTCGCGGCTTGCTGCGACCTACCGGGCGGTAGTTTTTCGTTGGTATAGCAAAGTCTCCGACTGTGCTCACCTCTTACCTCTTACCACGCCGTAGTCGTTATCTCTCCACTATTACACAAAAAACGGAGGGCGCTGATGCACCCTCCGTTTTTGCTGACTTTCGGTGGGGAAAGTCTTCCAGTGTTGCGCTTTTCGGCGCTCTATCTGACAATCACTTTTTCAATCTTGTTGCCGGCTTTGACGATGTAGAATCCGGGTGTAACTCTCGTCACGGCATCCTTTGATGTGAAAGTTGTGCCACTCATCGACGTGATGGTGTAGGTGTCGACGCCCGTTACTTTGATGTAACCTGCGCCGCTGCGGATGTCGATGTCGTTGTGCGACTCGATTTTGTCGACTGCGGTTGCACTTTTCATCATAATCATTCGCATTGCGCCGTTTTCGACTTCGACTACCATACTATAGAACGGACCTAATTGCGGGTTAAGGTAAGTTCTGCCGGTAAACGACTTGTCGGTGCTGATTGCGCAGTAGTCGTCACCGCTGATACAGTCTTCGTCTTGCTTGCCGTGCATAAGCATAACGCCGTCTTTTTCGACGAGCACTTGCGGCCATTCGCCCACGGTACCGATATTCCACGCGGGAACGAAGTTGGCAACGTGATATTCGGTAGTTCCGCAGTAGCCGAGGTCGAGTTTCATACCGTTGTAGGTTGTGTCGGCGGCGCGGCCGTTGATGAGTCGGATTTTGAAGCCTTCATAGTCTTCGGTTGCGGCATCGTAGAGCAAAACGGTGTTGATGCCCAAGTCGACGATGATGTTGTATGTGCCGGAGGCGACGTTGTAGTACACTTCTCTATCGTTGATTAACGACTCGGTGGGGAATTCGGCAACGACTCCTTCGTTAGCGCCCCAACGGTCTAATTTGACGGTATTCCATGCGTATGCCTGTACGTCGCGACGAGGAAGTACGGAAGTGAAGCAGAAGTAGCACTTGTTTGAGAATTTTTCCTCGGGCAATACGATGTTCTTGCCGAAATACTGATTCGGAGCGGTTTTGACGAGCACGTTGCTATCGTCGAAGAGGTTCCAGTTGCTGTCGTAGATTTCGCCGAGACCCTTATTGCGAACAAGGTAGAGTATGTTCGGCTCGTCGCCGAGTGTCACTGTGCCGTTGTTGAAGTTGATGGTGGCATAATACTTGCCGGTTGCACTCAATTTGTAGCAAGCCGACGTGTTGAGTAGTGCAGCGCCGCACGTCTTGGTTTCGCCCATAGCGATTGTCTCCGACGCCACGTTGCCGCAATACTTGTAGTTGGGATTTGTGGGGTCTTCGCTGTTCGACGTGAAGTAGAACGTTCCGTCGTCAGTGGCTCCGGCAGCGTAACTGATGGTGACGTAGTAGATGCCGTTGCCTGCGTTGTGACATTTGATGAGTTCATCGTTTGCCGAAGAGTATGTACGTTCGTTGACGTTACCTACAAGATACAACTCGTCGGGAATGGGCTTTGTGCCGGAAATGTAAATGCGATTGTCGGCAGTCGAGACGACGATGTCGTAGACTCCGTAGGGTGTAAACGACGACTTCTCGTTGACGCCGCGGTTTAGCTTGATGTCTTCGCCGGCGGTGATATGCGAATCGCTTTCGTTCGCCAGTTTCGTGCCGTAGAAGTTGTCAATCTTACAGCCTGCCGCGCCGGTCGGTGATGCCACAAAACGATACCAACCGCTCTGGTAGTCGGCTTCTTTGACAATGTGTATGCCTTTGAATACATATTGTCCGGCGCTGTTTCTTACGGCAGGTTGCGAAGCATCGTTGAGGTCCCACGTTGCCTGTACGTTTGTCGAGTGAACGAAATAGATAACGTCGGGCAGTTCGGTTGAGCTTGCTTCTCTGACGCTTATTGTGCCTTTTCGTGTGTCGATAGTTGCGTAATACATCGTGTTAGCCTTAGGCAATGAGAAGTTGAACGAGCCTGAAGCCGGGATTGAAACGAATTGGCTCGATGTGCCCGGTTGGAGTGTTGTCGAGGCGTTGCTTGCGCCATAGCGATTTGCCATCACTGTGGCATTGTCGCCAAGAGCCGACGAGAAAGTGAACGAATTGCGGTTTATGGCATCGCTTGTCCAGAGGTTTACGTAGAAGATTCCGTTGCCTGCGTTGTGGCATTTAAACACGTCCGACGCTGTGTAAGAGTCTTTCCACGATTGCGAGCCGAATACGGAGCCAACAACGTAAAGGTTGTCGGGAATGTCGGTATTCTTGTTGGAGGATTGTTGAGCGCATACTGTTATGCGGTCGATGTCGGGCGACCAACCACCGGATGGCGAGACGAGGGCAAATGTGTTGTTCGAGCCTGCCTTAAACGGCACTTCAACGTGAATCCATGAGCAATTGGTGGTCAAGTAGTCGACGCCGTTGCCGGTGAATGTTATGTTGCCGATGCTTGTGCCGTTGACCAAACATTCTGCCGAGCGGTCGTCTTTAGTGGTGTAGTAGATGGTGACGGTATAGAAGTCGTCTTTGGGCACGCTTATGCCTTTGAAGGTAAGTTTCCGACCTTTGCCGAATTGTCCTACGATTTTGTTGCCGGAAGTGAACGGCAGTTCGGCGTCGGTAACTGTTTCGACGGTCAGACCTTCGCTGAGTTCGTTAGCCGACGATTCAGCCTCGTAGGTGGTTTCAGCATTCGGCATTTCGAGGTTGGCATTCTCGGAAATCTGAACGAGGAATCCGCCTTCGTCAATTTCGGCAATCGACAGGGTAGTAGCCGATGTCACGCTCTTCTTTTCGACAACCACTTTGTTTCGTTTGTCGCCGTCGCGATAGATGTAGGCTGTATATGTCTTACCTGCGGGCAAAAGTTGCGACAGGTTGATGTTTGCCGTGCGAGCCGACACAGTCAGTCCGGCGAGCCACCAGTCGTTGCCTTTGCGGCGTGCTATGGTTAGATATTTTGAGAGAGCGCTTTCAAGCAAGCGGCTTTCGTCCCACGTTGCCGGAATGCGTTTGGTGATTACGGCAGGCCCGTATGGCAACAGGTGTTGATACGATTCGGTTATGTGGAGTAGACCGTTTTCGTAAGCAACGCTCAGACCAAGGTTTTGTGCAAACGAGAAGTTTTGGTCGAGTCGACCCGACACCATAGCGAAGTCGATAGGCGTATAGTCAGCCGGACCTACCACGTTGCGTGTCAGAATGTTGCAGATGTGGTGTTTTGTTGTCATAAAACCGCGGTTTTTCTCCGACAAGAAAATGTTTTCGCCGCCCAAAATACCTTCGTAAGAAAGAACGTGCGGGTAGGTTCGACGCAGTCCGGAAGGACGAGTACAGCCGTGGAAGTTGACATTCATCTTATATTTTGCGGTTAGCTTAAGCAGCAATTCCATACGTTCTGCAGTTTCGCGCGAGTCGTCTTCCCAGAAGTCGATTTTAATGCCGCTAACGCCCCATTCTTTCCATTTTCTGAGCGTTCCATCCATATTTTCGTTGGAGAAAGCCGTAGTGTTTTTGAGTCTTGAATCGCCCCAAAGAAGGACTTTCACACCTTTCGAAACGGCATACTTCACGGTGTTGCGAATTGCGGTTTCGTTCCAGCCGCCGTCGACGAGCACGTATTTCCAGCCCATTCGAGCAGCCATGTCGATGTATTTCTTATCGGCATCAAATCGCGAAAGGCTGCCGTAGCCTTTGTTCTCGGAGCCGCCCCAGTCCCACGACGAAGTGCCCGGCTCAATCCACGACATATCGGAAACAACGGAAGGCTTACAAAGATTTTCTTGCATCGTAGAGGCAAAAATCGAGGGCAAATCGCCTATTTGTAGAGTTCGCCACGGTGTTTCCAACGGCAGTTTGACGGTGAGATTGTTCTTGACATCGTCTTTATAAGCTTGATAGCTGTCGCCGGCATGTTGCCACATCAAGCATCCCGTAGGCGACGTATATGCTTTGAGCAGAGAGATAGAGTAGGTGCCCACGTTTTCAGCTTCACTGATAAGTATGTTCTGGTTTCCGGAGCCAATCAATACGGGCTCGTTGAAGCGCGGGTCGGAGGCGTCGGTCACTGCTGTATTCCAGTCGGTATATTCTCCATATGAGCCGTATTGTCCGTAGTACGACTCGTACGGGAAGTTCTTCGGCCAACTTTTTTGGCTCGCGAATTTACAGCCGAGGATGTATTTGAAACTCGTTGGATTGACAGCAGAAGCTTCGTCTTTGATAATGATGCTCGACTTGCCGTTTTGGCTCGGGATGACATAGCGGAACGCCACGCCGTCGTTCGATGCGCGGAACACGATGTCGAAAGGTTGTCCGGCTGCTGTTTGCAAGTGAATTGTCAGTTCGCGACAATTATTCACATATGTGCTTGTCTTGCCTGACGGTAAGTAGTAGCTTTCGTTGATTTGGCGCGATTCCGCACTGATTATTTTCAGGTTTTGGGTGTAGTCGACAGCGTCGGAGACGAGACCGAGCGGCGACTTGTTGACCACCCATTCGTTGTTGCTGATTACCTTATAATAAGGCTTGCCGTTTTCGATGGTCGACACCAAGCCGACTTTGCCGTTCGGCGACCACACTTCGTTGTAGGAATTTGCCTTAGGTGCATCCGAGTTGGCAAATGGCGTGGTTTGCAAGAGCATTGTTTGGTTGTCGAGGCTAATGCGTGCATAAAGCGTTACGCCGCGATATTCCGCTGGTAGAGCGTAGCTCGACGTGACATTGTAGACGTCGCCGCGACAAAGCACGTTCGAACCGACAGAGATAGTCTGGTTGCTTGCCGACCCGGCATAGCGGTGTCGGTCGGAATCGGAGATGTTGCCGTTTGCACGTGAGGTGAAGGCAAAGGCGATTCCCGACAGATTCGAGACGTTGGGCACGATGGTTGCGTAGTAGCATTTCTCCGACGCCACATACTTGATTTTCTCGCCGTTGCCGCGTTGGTCCCAAGTCATGCCGTTGACAGTTCCTACGAGGTATAAATTAGGTCGCGACGGATTTATCGACAGTTGCTTGGTTTGGCGGTTGAACGAGACGTCGAATGTTCCTTCTTTTTTTGTGAAGAGTGCCAATTCAGCACCCGATGCAAGTGTCGCTGTTCCGTCTTCAAGTTGTATTGAACTTGCGAGGCCATAGCGCTCGGCATTGATTACCGTCCATTGGTTTCCGTTAGCGGCTGAAACGTAGTAGAAGCATTTTTTTGCATCGTCGGCTGCTTGAAATTTCATCGGCAGTTCCGAGCCCGAGTATTGCTGCGAAGTGCCTACACGATTTAGTTGCACGGAAATGTCCTGAGGCTTGCCGTCTTTCATATTTCGAAGCAGGTACATCACGTCGGGTGTGTAACTGCTGTTGACCGCAATCGTACCGGCTGCCAGGTCGATTGAGAGCATATAACTGCCGGCTACGTCGGGCAACGCATAGTCTTTAACCGTGTTGGTTGCTGCTATCAATGTCTTGCTTTGTCCGTTAGAAAACCGTACAGTCGTCGATTCGGGCGAGCCGTACACTTTGCGGTTGGTCACATTGTCGCCTAATGACTCAGTGAGCCGGAAGTTGCCGTAGTACTTTCCTGAGTTGTCGCCGTTAGAGTTCATTACTCGGAAAACCAACGCTTGGTACTTGCCGTTTCCGAGGTTAGCACATTTTACGGCATTGTTATAACTCCAGGTCATGTCGCTGATGTTTCCTACAACCCACAAGTCGGTGGGGTAGGCTGCTATAAGGGATAGTGACCCCAATAGCAAAGTTACAATAAATGCAAATAATCTACACATTTGTGTTCTATGTTAGTGTTTGTAATTAATCTATTTAATAAGGGAAATACTATTTTTCCCGCAAATTTGTATTGAATTTGGTAATTGTTGCAAAATTAATGTTTTTTGGGGTTTTGCTATGTTTTTTCAAGATAAATTATAGCAAAAAGAACTATAATTGGTTTAATGTGTTTAGAGCACAACCTTTTTCGAAGAGTTGGCGCTTCGGACGATATAGATTCCCTTTGGCAAACTGGCATTCAGACTACATTCGGTCGTTGTTGCCACTAAAACTCCGGAAATCGAGAAAACATCGATACCTTCGGCGGTCGACTCAACAAGAAGTGCATCTCCGACGACTTTTGCAGTCAAACCATTGGCGCGTATCGAGTTGACGCCGCTCTTGATGTCTGCCACGATTGTTGCGTTGTCCATATAGCGCAAGCCATACCATTTTTCGTAGTAGGTGTTATAGGCTCCTTCGGGAACGTGTATAGTGAATTTGACGTTTGGCGGAAAGGATGCGGCGTCTTCGGTTTCGTTGATTAGAGTAGGGGGAGTTGTTGCGGAAATGAAGACGTCGGTAAGAGATTTGCACGAGTTGAACGAATTATTTATCGAGGTGACCGTTTCCGGCAGATAGATGCGTTTAAGGTTGGCACAGCCGGCAAACGACAATACTCCGTATGTCGTAAGGCTGTTGGGAAAAACGAATTCTTCAATGCTGTTGCATTTGTAGAACGCATTGTCGCCGACGCTTTCCAAACCCTCGGGAAATACAACAGAGGTTAGCGATGTGCAAAATTCGAAAGCCGAATTGCCGATACGTTTCAAGTTCGGTGGCAAAACGATGTTTTTAAGATTCTTGAATTGGTAAAAACAGTAGTCGCCGATTTCTTCAATAGAATTGCCTAAATCCGCCTCGATAACATAACTCGCACCTTGTTGGTATTTTTGCTCGAGAGTGTTCGTAGCGGTGCGGAAAAACAAATCGCTAATCTTTTTGGGCGTAATCGTCACCTGCCCGTTGATCGACATACTTATTTGTTCCGGCACAACTAACTTGAACGGATTCGCATCGGTGTACATAAGTTTGCTAAGTTCGCCTTGGTTGGTAGTTTGGTCGATGTTGATTTTCATTAGGGCACAGTTCTCGTATTCGGCATACCCGTTGAACACGGTGATTTCAAATTCATCTGCCGCACTCGTCAACGAGGCTGCGCACACCAACGCACTTGTCAATAGCGTCTTGGCTTTTCCCATTTTTATAGCAATTTAGATTATGATAAATTTATTTTTACTTATACTTTACAAAAGTACAACTTTGTCGTCGTAGTAGCAATCCTCATCCGGAGAAAATAAGAAAACATATAAAAAATTGCTTGTTTACTAAATTGTTGATATTTTTGCAATAAAATGTTAGATTATGAAATTTTTTAATCGTATATTGTTAGTTTTTGCGTCGGTTCTTGCGCTGACGGGATGTGTAAACGATAAAGATAACCCGAGTGGTGAAATCGACCTTGGTCCCGGCGACAAACTGCCGAAATTCAGCGTGCTGATGAACGATGGCTCGACCATCGATAGGGCTCAGCTCGTCGGCACGCCGAGCCTGATTGTGTTTTTTCACACCGAGTGCCGCGATTGTCAAAAAGAATTACCGGTGCTCCAAGATGTGTTTGAGAGTTATGGTGACAAGATAAAGTTTGTCGGAATAGGTACCGGCGACACGTCGGAAACTTTGGAAAAATATTGGGCGGAGAACGGACTGACGTTCCCATATTCGCAGCAAGACAACCGCGACGTGTTGCATCTGTTTGCTCCAGGTACGGTCCCTCACATTTTTATTTCCGACCGCAGCGGAACAATTCGATATGTGCATATCGACTATCCGTTGGCTACCTACGACGATATGGCTAAGGAATTGAACGAGTTGTTGAAATGAGGTTATTTTTATCTTCTTTGGCGATATGTGCGGCATTTCTTTGTGCCGATGCGTGGACGATGGTGGGCGAAACGTTGGAGTTCGACGTTGTCGACTCTGCGCTGTTTCCCGGCACACAGCGACGTGTTCAGGTGTATGTGCCGAAACAGTATACTACCGAGAGTGAGGCATGGTTGTATGTCGGGCTCGATGGCAATCTTTTCAACGCCGTAGCGACTATCGATAGCCTAATTTGCGAGAATCAGCTACCGCAAATGATTGGCGTATTTGTTGAACCCGGGCGCGTTGTCGACTGCCATTCGAATGTGCTTCGCTACAACCGTAGTTACGAGTTCGACAGTTGCAGCCCATTGCTTGCCGAGTTCGTCGAGACAGAAGTGTTTCCCCGCGTTGAAGAACTCAAGACCGCCGACGGAAGAGCCATTCGTCTTACTCGCAATCCCGACCGACGCATTGTTGCCGGAGCCAGTAGTAGCGGCATTGCGGCATTCACGATGGCGTGGGAGCGTCCCGACTTGTTTCGCCGTGTGTACTCGGCATGCGGTACGTTCGTGGCAATGCGAGGCGGCAATTCGTATAATTCACTGATTCGCAAAACTGAACCCAAGCCGATTCGCGTTTTTCTGCAAGATGGCGAGAAAGATGCATGGAATCCGTTGTTTGGCGATTGGTATGAAGAAAACCTTGCCGTCGAATCGGCACTCCGCTTTGCCGGATATGCAGTTGACCACGAGTGGGGCGACGGCGGGCACAGCATTGCGCACGGCACTCGGATTTTCGACCGCGTCATTCGTTGGCTTTGCCAGGGCGACAGTGTCCCGATAGGGAAGAGTCAAAACGATATGCTTGAGCAAATCTTGCTTGACGGCTCCGGATGGACGAAGACCGATAGCGTTGTCGATACGGCAACCCCATTGCCTTACGACTCGATTTGCGCGATGATGCCCAATTGCCGTCACGTTGTCGTTGCAAGTCCGACACATCCCATCGTTTACGACCATCTGCTTGCGCCTGACGGTAGCCTTTATGCCGCCGAGCCGTTCTATCGGCTCGAGGGCGACAGCCCGGCATACAACTTGATTTACGACAATCGCGGCAACCTATATTGTTCGACGCGCATAGGCATTCAGGTGTGTGACCATAACGGTCGCGTGCGTGCAATTCTGCCGGTTCCCGTGCGCTGCCGATACCGTATCGGGTGGGGCGGCGACGACAATACGACGTTGTACGTCATTTCCGATGACGGTAACTTTTGTCGGCAGATGAAATGTCGTGGCTGGTTGCCATGGCAGCCCGTTGTCGACATCGTTTCGCAAGGACAAGGATGATTTATCAGCATTAATAACAACTAATCTTCAACTAATATGAAATCGAATCGCGTAACCGAACTCTTTGGAATCAAATATCCCGTCATCGCAGGCGGTATGGTTTGGTGTAGTGGATGGCGTTTGGCGTCGGCGGTGAGCAATGCCGGCGGCTTGGGCTTGCTCGGTGCAGGCAGTATGCATCCCGAAACGCTCATCGAGCACATCGACAAAATGAATGCGGCAACCTCCAAGCCTTGGGGCGTCAATGTGCCGTTGATGTATCCTGAAATCGACCGTCTTATGGATATTCTCATCCGCAAGGGCGTGAAAATTGTGTTTACTTCGGCGGGAAGTCCCAAAAAGTATACCGATATGCTACACCAATCCGGCATCACGGTGGCGCATGTTGTGTCGAGCAGCAAATTTGCCAAAAAGTGTGAGGAGGCAGGCGTAGATGCCGTTGTGGCGGAGGGATTCGAAGCCGGAGGACATAACGGCAGGGAAGAAACGACGACGATGGCGCTGATTCCACAAGTTCGCGAGGCGGTTTCGTTGCCGTTGATAGCCGCCGGTGGTATCGGCTCGGGTAGAGCGATGCTTGCCGCAATGGCGCTTGGCGCTGAAGGTGTACAAATTGGAACGCTGTTTGCCGTAAGCCGCGAAAGTTCGGCAAGCGAGGCGTTTAAACAGTTGTGCGTCGAATTGGGCGAAGACGGCACGATGCTCGCTCTGAAGAAGATTTCTCCGACTCGCTTGATAAAGAACGAATTATATGCTAAAATCGCCGAAGCCGAGAGCCGAGGAGCCGAAGCCGACGAGTTGCGTCAACTCTTAGGACGTGCCGCATCGAAGCGTGGCATTTTTGAGGGTGATTTGACTAACGGCGAGTTGGAAATCGGGCAAATCGTCAGCGCAATCCGTGAGGTTAAACCCGTAGCGGAAATTATGGACGACATCATTACCGATTTCGAAGAAACCAAGCGCCGCCTGGCAGAGATTTGAGGTAAGAGGGGCGGTTTCTACACCGTTTATAGCTCGTCCCATCGGGGTGAGAAGGCTTCGAGCTGCTTTGGTGCGATTTGCAGCGCGGTGGCTATCTTATCCATTTTCCCTCCTTATTTTCTCAGCAATTCGGCGTCTTGGATTTGGCGGCCGAGGGCATCGTCGGCTGCCAGTTGGAGCAGGTCTTTTTCCAAATTGAGCGCAAAGAGCACGCGCGCATAAATACCCATCGACACCGTCTGGTCGCCGTGCTCGACTTTCGACACTGTCAGTCGCGTCACGGTAGCGCGGTCGGCAACGTCTTGCATCGACAGATGTCGCCGCTTGCGTGCCAACTTGATTTGCTCGCCCATTACCGACAGATACTGCGCCAGCGCTCTCGGCATTACCTTTCCAAATGTATTTTTCCCCATAACTGTTTGTTATCGTATGCAAAAGTAATAGTTCTTGTTTATCATAACAAACATTATTCTCTAAAAATATCAAATAAAAACGAGGGCGTATCAAATTAATGACACGCCCTCGAGCTCTTAGGTTTATAAAATTCGCTTATTCAGCGGGTGCATCCCATGTGCAACTTACAAATTCGAATTGTCCCTTGCCAACCACTTTGTATACGACTGTATATTCAGAAGTCGAGCCGGTGTAGACAGCGAAATTGATAGTGTATAAAACGTCTAAGCCATCAATCGGAGCTGCTTCCGGGTGGAGCGTAGCAAGTGCGCCGGGCAAAACTTCTTTGGTAAAGCGGTCTTTCATGAGTTGGGTAATCTCGTCGTCTGTCATACCCTCATATCCTTCGGGATATTGCTCTTTTGCTTTAGCCGGGCGAATATCTACGTTGCCTTGATAAGCCGAAGTACCGCAGTAGTATTCGTTGTTGCCGTAACTTGTTACATAACCCTTACCTTTTTCGGTAACGCCCATCTTTTGGTCGACGTTAGCCCATACCCAATCGGTACATGCTTGGTAGTAGAGCGTGCTGAGCGGTTGGCTCTTGCCTGCGGGAAGCGTAATGGTAACGTTCGGGTCGTACATCCAAGCGCCTTTGTTGCGAACGAATTGTGCTGTTTCGGTAACTACGCCATTGTCGAGAACCCAAACGGTGCCGTCGAATTTGTAGTTGTCGGCAACAATCGAAGTTTTGCCGCCCGAGTAGAGGTAGTAGCAAACAATCTTGCTGTCGCCTTCTTTAGCGTACGGGTGTTTGCCGGCAAGGTAGCGCGGCAAGTAGTAAGCGGCGTCGGTAGCCGACGACAAGTTGTTGTAAGATTGTCCCATCGACTTGTAGTCAGCCGGGTTAACAACGTCGACGTTAGTGACAGCCTTCCATGCCGAACCTGTGTATTGATATAAAGCGTATTCAACGGTTGTGGGCACGTCGGCAGCGGCTTTGCGAGTCGAAGCGCCACGCTTGCTAACCGGTGTTCCATTGACTGATGTGATTACGAAATTGGCAAATTTACCGCTCGAAATAGAAACAAAGTAGCCGCAAACAGTAGCTGCTTGACCGTCGGCAAATACTGCCTTTTGAGCCGCAGTGCCTTGATAGATAGAACCTTGTGCAGTTTCTGCACCATCAATCTTGAAATTGTAGTAGTTGCCTGAAATAGCAACGGTGCAATCAAATTTGCAATACGTAGCGAGTTCGTCGGTTGTGCGAGTAACCATAGCATCGAAGTCGGCACCAGTAAGCACTTTCGGAGCAGGGTAGGTGTATGCCATGTTGTCGACTACGCTTGCAGTAGCGGTAGTACCATCGATTTGAAATCCTTTGCCGTACGATGATATAGTGCCCGAGATTGTAACGCAGTTGCCGATTTCCCAATCGTCGGGAACGAAAGCTGAGCCGTAGTATATGAGAATCGAACCGCTGTTGTCGGTAAGGATGTAACCGCGTTGGCAAATGGCGGTAATAACGCCGTTGATTTCAACAACATCATCAAGAGCAACACTGCCGATAACGTCGCTGAGCGGGAAAGCGGGAGTGGGTTCGGGTTCTACGGTCGAGAAAATCGGCTCTTGGTTGGTGGTGTTGTATTGAACAAGCATATAAGCGCCTTCTTCGCCGACTTCACCGGCGTTGTCGAGAACGTCGTTGATGAACTTTGCCGGAACTTTTGAGGGTGCGAATGCTTCAACGAAGTCTTCATTGCTGCCCCAAATGTCCATATAGTCGCTTTCTGAAAGCTTGTATGTGCCGGCTGCTTCTATGCCCGGGATTTCTTCAGGAAGGTTGCCTGCTACGTTGTAGGTAATCTTTATAGCCGAACCGTCGCTAAGCGAGAAGTAAGCAAAGTCGGGGTCGCTGAGGAATGCCGGGATGAAGTCTTTTGCAGTAATCTTGTCGGTAAAGTAGCCTTTCGAACCGACAGTCTTGAGTTCGTTTGCGAGGTCCAATTCTGCAGCCTTTGCAACGTTGGCAGAGTTTGCCGCCAAATTGCTATAGTCGGCAGCCGTGAATGTGTATTCAAGGGCTTGCATGTCGCTGACGGCGGGGTCGCCTTCGAAACCATCGAGGTGGTCGTTCCAATCGTTTACGTCGCAACCGACCATTGCCATTGCAATTCCGCCCAGCAGTAATATGTTATATATATTCTTTTTCATTTTTCTTTATCTGTTTGATGATTAGAAGCTAACTTTTAAGCGGAGAGAGAACGTGCGGCCAAATGAGTAGAACACTCTATAAGCATTGTCCCAAGCACCAACTTTGTCGGTCGATGTGAAAGCATCCATTACATAATAATGGTTACCTAAGTTGTGAACGTTGCCCGACAAGGTAGCGTTGGTGTTACCCATCTTGAACGAATAGCTTGCGTTGAGGTCAATTTGATTTCCCCAAGGAATTTTCCAGGGGTCAGCCACGTTGATTTCTGAATTAGCCGTGTAGTTCGACGACGATACTTCGTAGTCGCTGTAGTTGCGAGCGTTGATTACCCAGTCGGCGCCGATACGGAAGCCTTTGAACGGACGGAATGTAGCGCCGACAGATGCTGTCGTCTGAGCAGAACCACCGACTTTGATGCCTTTTTGATTAAGGACGGTGTAAGCGTGGTCGTCGGCGAGGATGCCCGAAGCTACCGTACCGCGAAGGTCAGCAAGCGGTTGGCCGTTTTGGTTGTAGAAGTAGCCCTTGGCGTTGCTGTCCCAAACGTAGTCACCCCATGAGAGCATACCGTTGAGTTCCACCCAGTTTGTGGGCTTGTAGACGAAGTTGACTTCGACACCTGCGTGGCGAGCGTTTACGCCTTGCATATTGAGGTAGTAGCGGTCGCCTGCGTGTTCGCCCGACGAGATTTCGCCCGAACGTGTTGTTGTTTTGTCTTTCCACAAAGTGTAGTATGCGTTGACGTCTGCGCTGAATACTTTCGAGCGATAGCCGTAGCCACCTTCAACCGAAACGATTTTCTCGTTGATGGCGTTCGGGTTGGTAGCGTTGCTTACGTTTGACGTCAAGAAAGCGCCACCTGAGAAGAACGGTGCACGGCTGATGTAGCCTGCGTTGACGAATACGTTGTTGTGGCGGTCGATGTTGTAGTTTACACCACCTTTTACTGTTCCGGCGATGAAGTTGAGTTTTTCGGATTCTGCATGTTCTTTATCGTAGTAGAAGTTGTCGACACGCCAGTAGCCGGTGTTGCTCAACGAACCGGAGAGTACGAAGTTGAACTTGCCGTCGAGCATCGTGTATTCACCTTGCAGATATGCACCTTCTTGGTGTGTGTGACCGTCGTAGTCGCGATATACAACGTCGCCAACGCTGAGTTTCTCGTACATAAAGTTGGGGTCGGCTGCCGCTGCGTTGTTTTCAGCTTTGACGTTCTTACGACTTGAGTCGTCCATATAGTAATCGCCGCCATAGAGGTCAACAATCTTGTTGTTGTGGTGACCTACGTAGTAGCGAATGTCGAGACCGGCTGTAAGAGTAAGCTTCTTCGGAAGAAGTTCGTTCTTGTAGGTAGAAACCAATCCGTACCATTCGTGGCTGTTGTTCGATTGGCTCATAATCATATTTGAACCGGTAGTGCTTTCAGCATTCATTGCTTCAATTTCGTCGTAAGCAAACGTTCCGTCTGCCTTGCGGAAGAGCGTGTTGAGTGTGCCGTTCGATGCGCCGTACCAGTTGCTGTAGCTGTAGCTGCCGCGACCTTGACCGCTGTAGCCGCCACCTTTCGAAATCGATACGTACGCCGATGTCGATAGCGACGATTTGTAGTCAATTTGCCAAATGTGGGCTAACGAAATCTGCGGCTTGTGGTAGGTGTTGAGGTTCGACGAGCGAACTTTTCCGTGCGAGTCGTAACCGAAAGTCGGGTTGTACTTATAGCGGCAGTCATCGCCCATATATTGGCGAACATCTTGCCAACCTTCGATGGTGAGACCGTCTTGAGACGAACGTTTGTTGTGTTGTTGCGGCGAACCGAACGCGGTGAACGAGAGTTGATGGCGGTCGTTGATGCGCTTCGAAATGTTTACGAAGTAGTTCCACGCTTCAAAGAATGTGCCTTGAACGTATCCGTCGCCCGAGCGGTGTGAGCCGAGCAATGTTACTGCCCAACCATTGTCCATCAAGCCGGTAGAGAGTGTAATACCTTCTTGGTACATGCCGTCGTTACCCATACCGAACCACACTTTGCCGCCTTTCTTGGCGTCGAGCGATTTGGTGATGATGTTGATAGTTCCACCGACAGAAGGAGCCGAGAGCAACGATGCACCCAGACCGCGTTGCGTCTGCATCGACGAGGTTACGTCCGAAAGACCTGCCCAGTTTGACCAGTAGACGCCGCCCCATTCCATGTCGTTGACGGGAATACCGTTGACGAGCACTGCTACGTTTGCCGATTTAAATCCGCGCATGTTAATCTTCGAATCGCCGAAGCCACCACCGTCTTTGGTTGCCCATACACCCGGTGTGGTCTTTAGAATTTCAGGAAATTCTTGGTTACCGAGCTTGATGTCGATTGTTCCTTGTCCAATCTCTGAAATGGCAACCGGAGTCATACGCGTCTTTGCCACTGATTGAGTTACCACAACGTCTTGGAGCATTGTCGACTCAACTTCGAGGACGATTGTGCCCATGTTGCGTGTAGGCTTGACTGTTACTCCTTTGAAACCGATTGCCGAAATCTTGATTTCTTTGGCATTGCCGGGAGCCTTTAATGTGAACTTTCCGTCTACGTCGGTTATTGTGCCGACTTGTGTACCCGGAATCTGTAATGTCGCACCGATTATGGGGTCGCCATTTTTCTCGGTGACAATACCGCGACAATCATATGCATTCTGTGCTTGTACAGCACCAAATGCCATAATTAGTATCGTCGCAGTTAAGAGAAGTAGTCTCTTCATACCGTTTTGATTAGAGTGATTATTAATGATTTATTAGTAGTTTTGTGCTTTGGGTTTTTAAGTTAATTTATATTTAAGTGCCATAAATAACATTACAAAGATAGTCATTTGAATATAAACAGCAAAATTTTCGACTTAAATATACAGTAAATAGTCGGTTAAATTATTAAGGCTGTCTTAACAAGTGCAAAAAAGGTTGACCCTTTGATGAGTCAACCTTTTTTCGGCATATCGGATAAATCGTTATGTTTAGAAATAATAAGTTTGCTGTTTAGGGAATAGTAGCATACCTTGCATCACCTCGTCGGCTGTTTGCTTGTCGCGGTTGATTTTGAGAATCTCGTAAACAAGATTGAGGGTCGACGAAGGTCCATTGGCGGTGACGAATTGACCGGAAACGACGCTTCTGACGTCTTTCATTGTTGCGCCTGCGCACAGGTTCTCGAAGCCGGGGTAGCAAGTTGCGGTTTCGCCGTTGAGCAGACCCAATTGCCCTAAAACGACGCCGGGAGAGGCGCATATTGCTGCGATGTGTCCGCCGGCTTTGTGGTGCTCTATAAGTAGATTTGTCAGCGGTTCACAGTTAAATAGGTTGGTGGCTCCAGGCATACCCCCGGGAAGGATTAACCAATCGGGATTGTCGTCGATTTCGTCAAATTTGATGTCGGCAACAACGGGTATTCCATGCGCTCCAACTACGGTGTTTTCATCAGTAATCGATACTGTCTTGACGGTTATGCCACCTCTGCGAAGTCCGTCAACAGTCCCCAGTGCTTCTATTTCTTCAAATCCCGGGGCTAAAAATACGTAAGATGTTTTCATAAGCCTAATATCTTTAACGTTCGAATAATATGGTTTTATATTGTAAATGTATAACGAAAATTTTTGATTTACAAACAAACTGCGTAAAAACTGTGTAAAAACTTTAGAAATAGATTATTTAATTGTATTTTTGCGGTAGTTTATGATTCTTTATTGAAAGGAAAAATGGAAAACAATTATAGTGTGTCTATTCGGCAGGGGCTACTTGCATTGAGCCCTTTGGCTGTCTTTTTGGTGTCTTATTTGGTGCTGTCGCTGATTATCGGCGACTTTTATAAGATGCCTTTGTCTGTAGCTTTTATTATAGCGTCGATTTGGGGTATGTTGTCGACACCGAAAATTCCGTTGCGGCGTCGCATCGACATTTTCTCGGGCGGTGCGGCAAATCGTGACGTTATATATATGGTGTGGATTTTCGTATTGGCGGGAGCGTTTGCCGTGTTGGCACAGCGCACGGGTGCAACGGAGGCTACCGTCGACTTGACGCTCAATCTGCTACCTGCCAACTATCTGATGCCCGGACTGTTTTTGGCGGCTTGCTTTGTGTCGATGTCGGTGGGAACGTCGGTGGGCACGGTTGTCGCCTTGACGCCTGTTGCTGTCGGTATTGCCGACGAAATAGGTCAGTCGGTGCCTATGTTTGCCGCCATTGTGGTCGGCGGTGCTTTCTTCGGCGACAATCTGTCGTTTATCTCCGACACGACGATTACGGCTACGCGTTCGCAAGGATGTGACATGCGCGACAAGTTTAAGGCAAATATTTGGTTGGCATTACCTGCTGCTTTGATTATTTTCGCGCTTTACGTGTTTATGGGCGAAAACGTGTCGACCGAGGTTGCTCACGCCGATTCGAATTGGATACTTGTCGTGCCTTATTGCGTGGTGATTCTCACGGCGCTATTGGGCATGAATGTGCTTGTGGTGCTCATTCTCGGCATAGTGTGCGCGTTGGTGTTGGGTTTGGCGTTGACCGACAACAGTATAGTTGATATGTTCGGTTTTATGGGCACCGGCGTCGAAAGTGTCGGCAATTTGATTGTTGTGACGTTGTTGGCATCTGGTCTGTTGGGTTTGATAAAGCACAATGGAGGCATCTTGTTTGTCATCGAACGTCTCTCGTCGCACATTCGCGGCAAACGCGGTGCGCAGGCTGTAATTTCGGTATTGGTTGGCATCGTGAATGTGTGCACTGCCAACAATACGATAGCAATCATCACTGTTGGTGGTCTGTCGAAGGAAATATCCGACAAATACGGGCTCGACAATCGCAAGACGGCGAGTCTGCTCGACACTTGTTCGTGCGTTGTGCAGAGCATTTTGCCCTATGGCGCGCAAGTCTTGATGGCGGCATCGCTTGCCGGAGTGTCGCCTCTACTGATTGTACCCAATCTGTATTATTCGTTCGCCCTTGGTGTAATGGTGGCTCTGTCGATAGTCTTCCAATTTCCGAGAAGGCATTGCTAACAGTCTCTAAAACTTTGCGCGATTTCCGGCTATGACGGTCAGCGCCAGGTCGGCAGATAGGTACTTAATAGCCATTTCTTGAATCTTTTCGGGGGTGATTGAAGCCACGCAGTCGATTTGGTTGCGGAAGTAATCGTGCGGCATAGCGTTGCTAATCATTAGCGAATAGTATTCGGCAATAGAGAATGGCGTGTCGGTTGTTTTAAGCAATTCTCCGGTTACATGGAGTTTTACGCGGTTGAGCTCTTCCTCGGGTATCGGCTCTGTTTGCATTCGCTTGATTTCCGCACGAATCTCGTCGACAACACGATAGGTGTACCTGTTGTCGCATTGGCAACTGATGTTGATAAGCGAATTGTTGCGCATACCCGACAAATACGAAGAAATTCCGTAGGTATAACCTTTGTCTTCGCGAATGTTTTGCATCAACCGGCTACCGAAATAACCGCCGAAAGCGCGTATGAGTATGCGTAGCGGAATGTAGTCGGGATGGGTGCGAAGAATCGTAGGTATGCCGATTTTTATAGCACTTTGAACGGCTTCCGGTTTGTCGATGACCACTGTTTTCGGCTCGAAATCTTTTCGAGGAGCGTCGTCGGCGCTCAAGCATCGTTCGCCGGTGTGCGGCGCTTTGCCAAATACGGCGTTGACAGAGTCAATCATTTTGTCGGACACCTTTCCCGATAGCAAAATTGTCGAGTTTTGAGGCTTTGTCCAGCGGTCGTGAAAGGCTTGTAGGTCGCCGGTCGATATGTCGCTAATGGCTTGTTCATCGACGTTGAAGCCTAACGGATGGTTGGAGCCGTAGTATTCGCTTTGTAGTGCGACCAGTGCTAAATAGTTGACCTTCTCCACGTTGACTTTCAGACGTGCGCATGCTCTTTTTTTGAGGTTTTCGAGTCTGTCGTCGGGAAATGTCGGGCAACTCCACATCGATTCAAAGTAGTCAAGAATCTTGTCGAAGTTTCGATTGAGCGAAAACACGGAAAGCGATGAAGCGTGGGTAAGGGCTTCGCTGACAAACCACGCGCCGTAGTAGTCGCCCGCCAGCGCAATGTCGTCTGCCGAATAGCGTGCCGTGCCTTCGTTTGCCATTGTGGCAACAAAAGTTGCCAAACTTGCTTTCGTTTGGTCGCAAATACCGCCTTCCGTTACAATCTCGAGTTTACTGACGTCTTGGTCGGCGGCATTGATAACCAAGAGCTGCGTGCCGTTGTCCAAGCGAATTCGCTCGGGTTCTACCAAGTCGGTTGCCACAACGTTTTTAACCTCTATCGACTTCATTGTTACAATCGGTTGAGGCTTTCAATGGCGCGTTGCAAATCGGCAGGAGTGTCGATTCCGATGGTTTCTTTGTCGGTCAGACCCACTTTTATGCGATATCCGTTTTCCAACCAGCGCAGTTGCTCAAGCGATTCAGCCGATTCGAGCGACGACTGCGGCAGTTGTGTAATCTCGTTAAGCACCTCGGTGCGGTAGGCATACATGCCGACGTGCATCAGATAGCGGTGGGTTGACGGCCATGCCGCTTGCTCGACGTTGCGAAGATAGGGAATGACCGAGCGCGAAAAGTAGAGCGCGTAACTGTTTGCATCGACCACCAGTTTTGGCTTGGTCGGGTCGCTGAGAGTCTCGAAACTACTGTCAGCCGACAGCGGACGTGCAAGTGTTGCTATTTGTGTCGACGGGTCGACAAAACATTCTTTGATGGCTTCGATTTGCTCGGGATGGATAAATGGCTCGTCGCCTTGAATATTGATAACCACGTCAGCCTGTTTACCGATTTTGTGGTATGCTTCGTTGCATCGGTCAGTGCCGCTGCGATGGTCGGTGCGAGTCATCACCACTTGACCTCCAAACGAATTAACCGCATCGGCAATTCGTTCGTCGTCGGTAGCCACATAAACGTCGTCGAGCGCGCGACGAGTCTGTCGCCATACGCGTTCTATCATTGTCATTCCGCAAATGTCGGCAAGTGGTTTCCCCGGAAAGCGTTGTGAAGAATATCGTGCCGGTATGATTCCTATAAATTTCAAGTCGTTCATCTATTATTGGTTTTAAGTAGGGCAATAGTGTTGCAAATCGAGTGAAAAAACCGCTACCTCGACGTGGAAGTAGCGGTTCGTAATCTTATTCTAAAAAGATTAAGCCTCGTGGATTGCTTCGCTCGGGCAGTTGTCAGCGCAAGTACCGCAGCTGATGCAAGTATCGGGGTTAATCACATAGATATCGCCTTCGCTGATAGCTTCAACGGGGCAGTTTGCTGCGCATGTTCCGCAAGCAACACAATTGTCATCAATTACGTAAGCCATTTTTGTTAAATTTTTAATTTGTTATTCTTTTCGCATCACAAAGGTAATAATTAAATTGAGAATGCAAAACATTGAGAACGGAAAAATAGCAATATGTATATCGAAAATTTGGTGTTCAAGAGATTTTATTCTTATTTTTGCGAGTAAATTACAAAGGATGGCAGCAACATTCAGCATAATTACCATAACCTACAATGCCGAGGAAGAGTTGCCTGCCACGTTGGCAAGCGTGGCAGAGCAGACGTGCACTGACTACGAATATCTGGTTGTCGACGGCGCTTCGACCGACGGCACGGTGGCATTGGCTCAGCGAAGCGGAATTGATAGTATACGCATTGTGTCGGAACGCGACGGCGGGCTCTACGATGCGATGAACAAAGGCATTGCTTTGGCTACCGGGAAATATCTCATCTTTATGAACGCCGGCGATGCGTTTCACAGTCGGACAACATTGGCGCAATATGCCGAGGCTGCTCGCTATAATCCCGACGTAATCTATGGTCAAACGCAACTCGTCGATGCAACTCGTCGATGCGTCGGGATGCGACACCTTACGGCTCCGCGCAACCTCTCTTTCGAATCGTTTCGGCACGGTATGCTGGTCTGCCATCAGTCGATGGCTGTTCGCCGCGAAATGGCTGAGCCTTATGACTTGCAGTATCGGTTTTCGGCCGACTACGAATGGTGCCTGCGTATTCTCAAAAAGATGCAGACAAGCCGTTATATCGACGACGTGGTTACCGACTATCTTACCGACGGTCTGACCGACCGCAACCATAGAGCTTCGCTACGGGAGCGATATCGCATTATGTGCAAGTATTACGGCACAATTCCGACCACGTTACGCCATGTTTGGTTCGCTTTGCGTAATTTAAAAAGAAAATTGTTAAAATAATTATATTAAATAGGTATGGAAAAGAAAACGATAAAAATAAATTCGCTCGACGAATTGTCGTCGGCGGCTCGTGAGTTTGTCGCTATGATGGGCGACTACACTGTTTTTGCATTCTATGGCAAGATGGGCGCCGGAAAGACGACGTTTATTAGTGCCGTTTGTCGCGAACTGGGGGTCGACGACCCGGCAAATTCTCCCACGTTTTCAATAATCAATGAATATCGTTCGGAAACTACTGCTGAACTCATTTATCACTTCGACTGTTATCGACTCGAAAGCGAAGACGAGGCTTACGACGTCGGTGCGGAAGATTACTTTGATTGTGGCGCTGTTTGTATGGTTGAATGGCCCGAAAAAATTGAAGCTCTTTTGCCCTACGACACGGTTCGCGTTGATATTGTTGCCGACAACAACGATGCTCGCACCATAACTGTCGAATTCCCTGAACCATAAAGTTTTTTGTAACATAATCAAATTTTTATAAAATGCCAACAATGTTTGGCAGAGCAGGCAAAACAAATTCTAACGTAAAAACTACGTAATGAAAAAATTGTATTCTTTGATGCTTGTCATCGCCACGGTTTTCGTATCGTGCAGTCAGATTGACGAACTGCTGACTGAAAACAATGGTAACGCACAGGTTACTTTTTCACTCACGGCCGATGGCGTGGAGCAAACGCGTGCCGGCGAGTCGCAGCGCTACGTGATGGCTATCTACGACGAAACGGAAACTAACGTCGTGTTAGCGGAAACTGAGTTGACGAGCAGTAGTTTTGCCGTTCTTCTCGACCCGGGCAAATATACCTGCTTATTCTGGGCGGACTATGGCAGTGCCAACTACGATGCTACGAATCTTAAAAACGTAGCCCTCAAGGACGACGCCACCAATGCACTACTGTGAACTTTAAGAATTGATAAATAGTTTCTTAGCATGAAGTGGGCAACGATATTCATTTGTGTAGTGTTTTTCGTGGCAGGAATGCTATCGATACTCGCTTCCGTGTTCAATTGGCATTGGTTTTTCGAGAGTTCGAATGCCAGGATGCTCACCGGCAAGATGACGCGCCGCATGGCTCGTGTGCTTTATGCGGCGCTCGGCATTGCCATCATCTATATGGGTAGCGTCGTTGCAAAGTCGCTATTTTGACGACCTGCTTCGGCGAGTTTCTTCGACCAACATTAAAAGTTCTTGACGAACAATCTCGGGCAACGCAATGCCGCGCAACTCGAGCGACCGAGCCCATCCGGCAATGTCGTCGGGTAGGAGTGTGAGCATTACGTCGCGAAATTCTTCTGTCTGTTCGTCGGTGTAGCCGTCGGGCGCAATGCCGGCAAAACGGTCAAGTTCTTCATCGTCGTAATATACAATCTCAGTCGAGGATTTGACGAGCGAGTCTTTTTGGCAAGTTATGTGCATGCCGCAACACTGCTCTTGTGGCTCGTTGTCAGCCTCAGGAGCGTCGTTTGGCGTTTCGTCGGACGGCTTGCGACTAAAGCGGTCAAATAGATAGAGAATAAGCCCGACAGCCACAGTTACGGCAAGAATAATTAGTGCTCCTTTCATTACTATTCGCTCAAAGTGAAACCTATAAGTTTAAGGTGTTCCCAGTATTTGGGATAAGATTTCGACACCACTTCCGCGTCTTCTATCGTAATACCCGGCACGACTATCGATGCCGGAGCAAAAGCCATAGCCATTCGGTGGTCGTCGAATGTTTCGATTGCCGGCGCTTTATCACAGGAACGGCGTACGGAGTCGCTCTCGAGGGTGGCATCTTCGGTTTCGCGGACGGTGTAGCCGAGTTTTGCCAGCTGAGAGATGAGTGCTGAGATGCGGTCGGTTTCTTTGATTCTTAATGTCGACAACCCGCTGATTCTGAACGGAATGCCTTTTAAGCAAGCGGTTACGACAATCGTTTGAGCCAAATCCGGCTGATTTTGCAAATCGATGTCGATGCGTTCGGCAACCGATTTCGGGTTGTATGTAAGCAGGACCCCGTCGCTCGTATATTCGGTTTCGACGCCGAACAATTTGAATATTTCGGCAACCTTCGAATCGCCTTGCGTGCTGTTTTTGTGCAGGCTCGCCAAACGAAGATTCACATCCGGTATTAACGACCGGATTTCATACCAATAACTTGCTGCCGACCAGTCGTTTTCGACAGAATATGTGCGGGATTGATAATCGCCTTGCTTTATGGTTATCTGATTGTCGGTACACAAAACTTGAGCACCGAAATCGCGCATTATTGCAGCCGTCATTTCGACGTAGGGACGTGAGACAAGTCCTCCGGTTATGTTAATCGTCAAACCGTCACTAAGTCCCGGCGCAATCATCATCAATGCCGAAATATACTGCGAACTAATGCTGCCGTTGATGCTTACAATGCCGCCGCGCATCGGTGCTTGATGGATTAAAAGTGGCGGGCACGAATCCGACTCGCCGGCATACTCGATTTTCGCACCTAATTGACAAAGCACGTCGACAAGTTCTTTGATAGGGCGCTTGCGCATGCGGGCACTCCCGTCGATGGTAACTGTCGCTTTGGTGCGTAAAGCAAGCATAGCGGTCATAAACCTCATGGCAGTTCCTGCTGCGCCGATATTGATGTATTTTTCGCCTTTTTTGTGCATCGTTATTGCGTTTATAATAGCGTTCGTATCATCGCAATCCGACACGTTGTAGACGTCGCCAACGCCATCCGAGAGTGCAACGATAGTGAGTACGCGATTGCAGATACTTTTCGATGCCGGAATACTAATCGGTGTGTCCGGTATGTTGGAGGGTATATTTTTAGGATTTATGCCGTTGATGATTATATCCATATTATGTATCTAATTTTTTAAAATTCCTGTAATTCCGATTCCGAAAAGAGCGTAGTCGAACACGACCGGGTCGTCGGGCTTTAGCGTGCGCAACGTTTCGGTCAAGTCGAGCACGGCTTGTTTGTCGTTCGAGCGACGAGTAAGCAAGCCCAGCGCACGAGCCGTATTGCCCACGTGCACGTCGAGCGGGATGAACAGTTGCGCGGGATTGATGCAATCCCAAACGCCCATATCGACTATTCCGTCGTGGCGCACGAGCCATCGCAACGCCATGTTGATGCGTTTCAGCGCCGTTTTGTCTAAGCCGAGCGGGAAGCAACGCGGATTGGTTGTGCCGTTTGCTTCGAGCATTTCTGCGTTGAGCAGTTCCACAAGGCGCCAAGCCGGGGTGGGCGATGCTGCTACTTCGCGGGCTTTCGCAAAGTTGTTGATGCTTCCGTATTGGCGATACACGCGTTCCAAGCCGTTGAGCATATGGTAGAAATCGTCGCTGAAAAACGTTCGGTGGATGTTGAAACGTTCTCCCAAGTCTTCAAACCCGCGGTCGGCAACGTAAGCATATGGTTGATAATCCATTAGCCGTAGCATTTTTTCGCAATTCGAGCAAATCATTTTCCGATTTCCCCAAGCAATTGTTGCCGAAAGGATAGCGACAATTTCGATGTCGCGCAAGTCGCTGAACCGACGCGGAAATTGCACCGGGTCGGAGGCGATGAAGTCGGTGCTGTTGATAAGCTCGGCTTGCTCGACGAGCAGCCGTTCTACTTCTTCCGGTATTTTTTTTTGTTCCTTCATTTCAACGCAAAATTACGTCAAATCAATTATAAATGCAAACGATTCAAAAACAGCTCTAAAAATAATGAATAGTTATAACATTAGTTATTGCGCATTTTGATTATTTCAAAAAAATTCATAATTTTGCGTGCAATAAATTTTAAAGCAACATCTTATGTCATTTATTGCGGAAAAAGTTGTTATGGACGGATTGACATACGACGACGTATTGTTGATTCCGGCGTATTCTGAAGTGCTACCCAGAACTGTCGAGCTCTCGACAAAGTTTTCACGACACATTGAATTGAAGATTCCTTTCGTTACAGCGGCAATGGACACTGTGACGGAATCGCAGATGGCAATCGCTATTGCTCGCGAGGGCGGAATCGGTGTGATTCATAAAAATATGTCGATAGAAGAGCAAGCTCGGCAAGTTGCTATTGTCAAACGTGCCGAAAACGGTATGATTTACGACCCGGTAACCATCAAGCGCGGCTCGACGGTCAAAGATGCTCTCGACATGATGGCTGAGTATAAAATCGGGGGCATTCCGGTTGTCGACGACAACAGAACGTTGGTTGGAATCGTGACGAATCGCGACCTACGCTTTGAGCGCGATTTGAATAAGCGTATCGATGAGGTAATGACCAAAGAAAATCTTGTTACAACGTCGCAATCTACCGATATGGAAACCGCTTCTCAAATTCTTCAACAGCACAAAATCGAGAAGCTTCCGGTGGTCGATAAAGACAATAAGCTCATAGGACTTATTACCTATAAAGATATAACGAAAGCCAAAGACAAGCCGATGGCATGCAAAGACTCCAAAGGACGTCTCCGCGTAGCCGCCGGTGTGGGCGTAACAGCCGATACGTTGGAACGTATGGAGGCTTTGATTAATGCCGGGGCTGATGCCATCGTAATCGATACCGCTCACGGTCATTCCAAATTCGTAATCGAAAAACTTCGTGAAGCTAAAGCGAAATTCCCCGACATCGATATCGTTGTCGGCAACGTTGCTACCGGCGAAGCGGCAAAGATGCTCGTCGAAGCAGGTGCCGACGCCATTAAGGTGGGTATCGGTCCGGGTTCAATCTGTACAACTCGCGTGGTTGCCGGAGTGGGTGTGCCTCAATTGAGCGCAATCTACGATGTGGCAAAGGCACTCGAAGGCACCGGTGTGCCGTTGATTGCCGACGGCGGTTTGCGCTATAGCGGCGACGTGGTTAAAGCACTTGCTGCCGGCGGTACTTGCGTAATGATTGGCTCGCTCGTTGCCGGTACGGAAGAAGCTCCGGGCGACACAATCTTGTTCAATGGCCGTAAGTTTAAGTCGTATCGCGGTATGGGCTCGCTCGAGGCTATGGAAAACGGCTCGAAAGACCGTTACTTCCAATCCGGCACGGTGGAGGTGAAGAAACTCGTGCCCGAGGGCATCGCAGCTCGTGTGCCTTACAAAGGTACGCTCTATGAGGTTATCTATCAGCTTGTTGGCGGTCTTCGAGCAGGTATGGGATATTGCGGTGCAGCAAATATCGAACAACTTCACAACGCTAAATTTACGCGCATCACAAATGCCGGAGTCCAGGAAAGCCATCCTCACGATGTGACAATCACCAGTGAGGCGCCAAACTATAGCCGCGGTGAATAAATGATGTTGGATAAAAAAGTTGAGAGACATATAATAAAAGCCATAATTGTGCGTTATTATTATTGTACTTTTTGTAACTAATAATATGAAAAAAACAACAATCACAGCAGGAGCTCTGCTTCTTATTGGCGGATTGTCGCTTTTTGCGGCAACCAAAAAGTCGCCGGTGTTGATGACCGTCGATGGCAAAGACGTTACGCTCGCCGAGTTTGAATATATGTATAACAAGAACAACCAACAACAACTTGCCAAGCAGCCGTTGGATACGTATCTTGACATGTTTACCGTCTACAAACTCAAGGTGGCAGATGCCGTTAACGAAGGAATCGATACTACAAAGTCGTTCCAAAAAGAGTATGCCGGATATCGTAACGACCTGTTTGCGCCGTTCTTGGTCGACACAGTGGCTGAGGAAGCCGCAGCAAAGGGCTTGTACGAACGTATGAAGACAAACGTCAAGGCAAGTCATATTATGCTTTCTCGTGGCGAAAATGCCGAAGCGGAAGAGAAGTCGCGTGCCAAGTTGGATAGCATCCGTTCTTGCATCCTTGCCGGTCAAAGTTTTGAAGACCTCGCAGTCAAGTATTCAATCGACCGTTCGGTTTCGTCTAATAAGGGTAGTATGGGCTACGTCACCGTTGGTCGTTTCCCGCAAGAGTTCGAAGACGTTTGCTATGCTACTGCAGTCGATTCCATATCTCCGGTGTTTACAACCGATTTCGGTTTCCATATCGTGAAAGTCTACGACCGTCGTCCCGACCCGGGTCAAGTCAGCGTGGAACACATCCTCAAGCTCTTCCCGCAAAACGCAACCGACGAGCAAAAGGCTAAAGTTAAGCAAACGGTCGACAGCATTTACGCACTGGTTAAAGCCGGCGGTAATTTTGAACAATTGGCTCGTGAAAACTCCGACGATGGTTCCGCTAAACAAGGCGGTCTGCTCCCGTGGTTCGGCGTTGGTCAGATGGTGCCGCAGTTCGAAAAAATGGCGTTTGATTTGGCAGACGGAGAGATTTCGATGCCTTTTGAAACACGTTATGGCATCCATATTATCAAAAAACTCGGTAGCAAATCGATTGGTTCGTATGCCGATATGCACGAGCAGGTAATGCGTCAGCTGCATAACTCGCAATTGTCGACTGTAGGTCGCGACAGCAAAGTTGAGCAACTCAAAAAGCAACATTCGCTCATGCGCGATGTCAACACCGAAAAGTTGCTTTATGCCGACGTGACTTCGCCTGCGCAATTCGACTCTGTCTTTATTGCAAAATACAAAGATTCGAATCTTACACTTTTCACCATCGAAGGTCGTAAATATCCGGTTTCGTTGCTCATTGACCGCATCAAAGGTTTCGGTAAGATGAGAGACGAGCAAGCAAAAAAATTCTTGGACGGAAAAATCAACGAAATCGCAACCGAAGCAGTTGTCGACTACGAGCGTGACTGCCTCGAAAATAGCAACGAAGACTTCAAGAACCTCCTCAATGAGTATCGCGATGGTATGTTGTTGTTCGAAGTAAGCAACCAAAAAGTGTGGAACAAAGCTGCTACCGACGTTGCCGGACTAGAAAAATATTTCGACGAACACCGTAACGAATACAAGTGGACTACTCCGAAATATAAAGGTTATCTTATCCAAACGACGAGCGACTCTATCTCGAAGCTCATCAAGCAACAAATCATGAACATCGGCGAAGATTCGTTGGCTCGCACGCTTCGCAAGCAGTTTGGTAAAGACAACGTAAAAGTTGAGAAAGTACTCGTTGCAAAGTCGGAGAATCCGATGGTCGATGCTGAAAAATTCGGCGGCGAGAAAGTAAAACCGCAAGGCAAATTTACCGACTATTTCGTAATCCGTGGCAAGATTCTCACTCAGCCCGAAGAACTCAACGACGTTCGCGGACTCGTTGTCAGCGACTATCAGAACGCACTCGAGGCAGCATGGGTTGCCGAACTCAAAGAGAAATATAAGGTGAAAGTCAATCAGAAAACGCTCAAAATGGTGAATCAGGACGCATTCGAGGCAGCATGGAAAGCCGAACTCAAAGAGAAATCTAAGGGGGAAGTCTATCAGAAAACGCTCAAAATGGTGAAGTAACGCCATTGCGAACATCATAACGGAGAGGCAGCCCGGACTCGTTCAGGCTGCCTCTCTTCTGTTTGGAACCACGATAAACATATTTGTTATTTGCATGTAACATCGTTGTTATTCTATTGTTATATAATATACCGAATTTTGCATCGTAAAAGAATTAATGTATATTATGAAATTTGTTTTAGGTTTGATTTTCAGCATCTTGGCGTTAAATGTGGGTGCCAAGACCATCAAAGGAAAAGTAATAGATGGAGCCGGTAATGAACCCCTAATCGGCGCAACTGTAATGGTTGAAGGAACATCGAAAGGAACAGCTACCAATATTGACGGCGAGTTTGAGATAGACTGTGCCGTTGGCAGTAAGCTGGTTTTCAGTTACATCTCTTACGACACTGTGACACTTAGCGCAGCCGATGGAATGGAAGTGGTGCTACAACCGTCGAAACAGTCGCTCAACGAAGTAACGGTGGTGGCACAAACGCGGCGCGATGTCGATACGGCGTTGCTCAATCAGATGAAAACGTCGTTGACAGTCAATTCGGGCGTGTCGGCACAGCAGATTGAGAAAACGCAAGATAAAGACGCCTCGGAGGTAATGCGAAGGGTGCCGGGAATCAGTGTTATCGAGGATAAATTTATCATGGTTCGCGGATTGTCGCAAAGATACAACAACGTATGGATAAACGGTAGCGCAGTGCCGAGTTCGGAGGCTGATACGCGCGCTTTTTCTTTCGACATCGTCCCCGCCTCGCAAATCGACAACATCACTATCGTTAAGGCCCCGGCGCCGGAATATCCCGCTGACTTCTGCGGTGGTTTTATCAAGGTAAATACCAAAAACATTCCTGAAAACAACTCGTTTGTGGTTAGCGTTGGTGGTACGATAAACGAAAAGACTCACTTCCGGAAATTCCTGTCGTCGAAGGGTAGCGCAACCGACTTCTTGGGCTTCGACAACGGATTTCGCAACTTCAACGGCGGAATCGACGGCGTATTGCAGAAGAGCAATGCCGGCGTAAATCTTAGCGGTAACGGTTTCAACAACGATTGGACTATCTCTGACTCGAAACCCGTGAGCGATTTCTCTCTGAGTGCACATATCAATCGCTCACAGTTTTATTTACGCTTCCCGATACGGGAATGCCGGACTTTACGCCTATGCAAGCCAAATCGCGTGCTGCCGCTGCCGGATATGCGCTGCGCTGTGTTGCAGAGCTATGCAAGTCTGGTTCCGACGAGGTGGTACTGCATAAGGCAATCACGCCCGAACTCCGAGACGACGGTACATACAAGGTGGAACTTCAACTATCGGAAGACTGCTACGACCTGCGCCTTTGGGCAGACTATGCTCGCACATCCGCTCCGCTTGCCGACGCATTCTATCTCACGGAAAGCCTGAAAGCCGTAAACATCGTTGCCGAGCCTTACACGGCAAACACCGATGCCAAGGACGCCGCTTACGGCAACGAAAGCGGCATTACGATGTCGAGCGTGGGAGCAACGGTGAAGCTCGACTTGCAGCGCCCGTTAGCGAAATATCGCTTCATTGTCGATGCTGATGAGATTACGGAATATAATAGAATGAGGAAGATAAATCCACGTCAGTTCCCGCCAATCGAAGAACTGACGTTGAGCGTGCTCTATGAAGGCTATTTCCCGTCGCGATTCAATGTGGTGACAGAGAAACCCAACGATGCCGTGGGTGGCATTTCCTATAGCAACTCGCTAAGCCATTACGACGGCTCGGCAACCGAACTTGAGTTGGGTAGCGACTGGATATTCGTCAACGGCACTTCGTCGTTTGTCAACGCAACGGTTGTTGTTTCCGATAGTCAAGGCAAGGTGATTTGCCGCGTCCCCGGTACGCAAATCGACTATCGCCGCAATCATCTTACAACTATCGTTGGTCGTTTCCTTACATCGGGTGCCAACAGCGGTGGTGTTAATATCGACACCGAATGGGATGGTGTTTATGACGTATGGTTCTAAATTAATGTAGAAAAGATATGAAATCAAGTTTTTTTAAATATACGTATTTTTTTGTGTTAGCAGTCGTTGCAATGCTCACATCGTGCAGCGAGTCTGATGTTTTGTTAGCTGAAGACGACAATGACGCAAATGTGACTTTCTCACTTACAGCGGATGATGTGGAGACGCGTGCTACTGTCGACATGCGCTATGTGATGGCTATCTACGACGAAACGGAAACCAACGTTGTTGTAGCCGAAACTGAGTTTACGAGCAGTACTTTCTCGGTGCGTCTCGACCCCGGAAAATACACCTGCCTGTTTTGGGCGGACTTCGGTAGCGAAAACTACGACGCCACAAACTTGAATGACGTAAAACTCAGTGATGATGCTATTAACGCTGAGGCTTTCTTTGCAAAGCAGGGCATTACCGTCACCGACGGTAGCACTGTAAATGTTTCGTTGCACCGTGCAGTGGCGCAGGTCATTTTGCGCGAAACTGCCACGTTGCTAAAAGGTACAATGACGGTTGGCTACAATAAATATCAGAATTTCAACGTCAGCACCGGCATAGCCTCCAACGAATCAAGCGTTACAAAGACCTTTAACATGCCTTCTGATGTCTTTGGCTCTGCTGCGGAGCCGGCGGAGGTCTGCAGCATATTCCTATTGGCAAATAGCGAGGAATATCTCACCGACTTCAAGGTGAAATACAATGATGAGAAGGAAAAGACCATCTCCAACGTACCCATACAAGCCAACTGCAAGACTAATCTGAACGGCAACTATGGAAATATTCCTTACGTAACATTCTCGTCAGCGAGTGAACAGAAGTTCGGAATGTTTTTCCTTGACTATCGCTTTGGAACTGATGAAAGCCTCGAGTATGCCGTCGGCGATGGAGAATGGACTAAGATAACGAACACTATTCGCGACATTGCTTTTGGCGGCACACTTGGCGACCTGCGACTGCGTGGCAAGTGCCATACGGGCACTGCAATAAGTTATACGCAATATTGTCAAGTATTTTTTTCTAATGCCAATATGCCTATAGAATGTACCGGCGATATTCGGACGCTTATCGACTACTCTGACTATGCTAATACATCGACAGCCGATGCCGCGTTTTGTGGACTGTTTGCAGGTTGCGGTACGCTTACTCGGACTCCTGTGCTTCCGTCTACTACATTGTCATCGGAATGCTATATGTATATGTTCGCCGGTTGCACATCGCTCACTCAGGCTCCGGTACTACCGGCTAACACATTGGCAGACTCTTGCTATTTGGGTATGTTCGCCGATTGCACATCGCTCACTCAGGCTCCCCGGCTCCCGGCTACTACATTGGCTGAAGGTTGCTATTATCAAATGTTCGCTAATTGCACATCTCTCACTCAGGCTCCCGAGCTCCCGGCTAGCGAATTGGTTCGTTATTGCTATTATGAAATGTTCTCCGGTTGCACTTCGCTCTCAAGCGTCACTATGCTGGCAACGAATGTTGGTGCTGAGGGCTGTTTAGAGGATTGGCTAAAAAATGCCGGCACGGAGGCCTCTATGCGCACTTTGACGTTAGCCAATCAAGAAATATATAATACCATAAGTGCTAACCAATCATACCTTCCCGACAATTGGAAGCAAGGTGCTACGGGAACTACTGTGATTTTTAAGGAATGATTTTAAAGTATTGATGAGGAGCGCTAATATGCCACTGAAACATTCTATGGCAAAGCTGTCCTTGCAGTGTTTGTAGCTCCTTACCGACGTTACAATCATTAGGCTGCAGCACCCTTTGAGACTGTCTAACAACCAAAAGTTAGGCAGTCTCTATTTTATACACAAAATCTGAAGATTTAGGCTGCATTTGCCGCTACTGATATAAATTTTGGGTAAAAGCTTATATAAGGGCTCGTATAAAGTTGTTTCGCTGTTCCTGAAGACAAAAATTTGTCAAAAAAAGAGGATTTTGCCCAAGATTGGGCAAGTTTCCTCAGATTATGGGCAAGCGCTTTCAGACCGAAGTCGATTTTCGCTCCGGTCAGCCCCTTGAGCCTGAGTCGTCTGAACCTGCCGCATTCCTTTATCTGGCCGAACACTGCTTCCGGTTCTATAGGGCGGTTGCTCCTATGTTTTATTCCCTGTTCGCTTGTAAGAAGCTCTCTTGCCCTGGCTTTATAATCGTCAAGTGTGTGGTTCACTTCTATCTGCCGGTCGCGTTT
>SFJG01000099.1 GCA_004555955.1 Bacteroidales bacterium
GATAAAAGTCGTCGCAGTGTTGTGCTTATGGGCAATTCTATCACGGACGGATGGCCTGCGGCTGACAGTGTGTTTTTTGTCGACCACGGCTTTGTCGGTCGCGGCATAAGCGGTCAGGTGAGTGCTCAGATGCGTGAGCGCTTTGCCGACGATGTTATTGCTTTGGAGCCGAATAAGGTGGTTATTCTTTGTGGAACTAATGATATTGCCGAGAATGATGGCCCCTATGACGAAGACGCGACGTTTGCAAACGTGGTTGCGATGGTTGATATGGCAATCGACAACGCCATAGTGCCATATGTTTGCTCGGTGTTGCCGGCTCGGTGTTACCGGTGGAATCTGAACATTACCGACGGACCGCAAAAAATCGAGCGTCTTAATTCTCGTTTACGCCAATTTGCGGAGGAGAAGGGTATAGTCTATATCGACTATTTTACGTCGATGGTTGCCGACGACGGCGAATCGCTTCGCGAGGACTATACTTTCGACGGCGTACATCCTATACTCGATGGATATAAGGTGATGGAAGAAATACTCCTTCGAGCAATCGGTAACTGATAAGGGAGTCAGCCGTGCTATTCTTGATGGCAACAATGGAATATAACCATAAATAAGTTTCTTTATTTATGATTTAAGTTTCATTTATGGTTAAGTTTAGTCAATGTATTAAGTATTACCTCGGATTTTGCTTGTGTTTCGGCGTATTCGCTTTCGGGGACAGACTTATCGGTAATTCCGCTGCCGACGAAAACGGCTACCGTATGCTCATCGAAGCACAAGCTGCGCAAGTTAACGGCGAAGTGGAACGACCGTTCGTCGAAAGGTCCGATGTAGCCTCCGTAGCAATCTCGATTGTGGCGTTCGTTGGCTAAGATGTATTCGACTGCCCTGTCTTTCGGTGTGCCTGCCAGAGCCGGAGTGGGGTGCAAGATGTCGACTAAATCCATCATTTTACGGATGTCGGATTCTTCTATGGTAAACATATTGCAGATGTGCTCCACGTTCCCGGCAGGTAGGGTGAATCTGTCGGACACGGTGAAGTCGAAGCCAATGCTTTTTATGCGTTCGGCAATGTATTTCGTTACGAATTGTTGCTCTTCTATGTCTTTTGCCGACCAAGTTGATTCTCCTTTCAATCGCGTACCTGCGAGTGCCATCGTCGAGAATCTACCATTGTGGTAGTCGCCGATTATTTCCGGCGAAACGCCAATCCATGCGCCAGTACGAGGTGTGCTGTAGATGAATGTGAATGAGTCGGGATTATTGTTGTGGAGCTGCTCGACAAATGAGACCCAATCAACGTCGGAAATTGGTTTGTTTATTACTCTCGAGATTACAACTTTGCGAAGCGTTGTTGATGCCTTAATGGTTGAAATGCACCCCTTCAAGCAATCTATGTAGTCGCTTTTCGGAGTCGACAGGGCAGCAACGGGCTTCATTTTTTTGTCTACTGAAGAGGTCGGCAGATTGGTTTCGTCGTATTGACGAAAAATTGTTATGCCTTTGGCGCTTGTTTCGGTGAAAGGAACGATTCTAAATCCGGTCGTACCTGTGACGTTGTCGTCGATTTGAGCGCCGAAAACGAATCCGTCGCGTGTCCCGTAGGCATAAAACGAATAGCCGAATTTCAGCGAATTGTGAATTGCGTTTTTGATAGACTCTTGCATTATTCTACTTTTCCGATTAGTTCAAAAGCGTAAGCATTTGAGATTTTTACGTTGTAGAATTCTCCAATTGTCAGACTTTGTGACTTCTCGATGAGCACTTCGGGGTCGACTTCAGGCGAATCGAATTGGGTGCGCCCGACGTAGTAGTCGCCTTCTTCGCGGTCGACGAGAACCTTGAAAGTTTTGCCGATTTTTTCCAGGTTGATTTCGAGCGAGATGTTTTCTTGAATAGCCATCAATTCGTCAAGTCGGCGGTCTTTTACCTCTTGCGGAATGTCGTCGGCGAAATGCTTTGCGCCGTAGGTGTCTTCTTCTTCGCAATAAGCGAATGCCCCCATGCGTTCGAAGCGACATTGACGCACGAAATCTTTAAGTTCGTCGAAAGCCGCATCGTCTTCGCCCGGGAAACCAACCATAAGAGTCGTGCGCAAGTGTATACCGGGCACGCGCTCACGGATAGTTCGGATAAGTTCAAGCGTTGCTTCTCGGTCGATGTGACGTCGCATATTGCTCAGAACCGTATCGTTAATGTGCTGCAAAGCAATGTCGAGATATTTGCAAATGTTGTCGTGACGATTCATCACGTCAAGGATGTCGTACGGGAATTGGGCAGGGTAGGCATAGTGCAGGCGAATCCACTCAACGCCGGGGATTGTTGCCATGCGGTCGATTAATTGACCGAGGCGCATTTCGCCGTAGAGGTCGGTGCCATACGACGATAAGTCTTGCGCTATGACGTTGAATTCTTTTACACCTCGTGCTACCAGCGATTCCACTTCTTGCAGAATCTCTTCTTCGGGACGGGACGTGTGTCTGCCCGTAATCAGCGGAATGGCGCAAAACGAGCAGAAGCGGTTGCATCCTTCCGAAATCTTCAGATATGCAGAGTGCGACGGCGTTGTGATGATTCGATCGTAGGGCAGTGTTGCCGGATGCAATTTCACGACGTCGTCGATGATGTGAGTCCAGTCGAATTTGCCGTAGATTCGGTCAATCTCGGGAATCTCTTTGCGTAGCTCGTCGCGATAGCGCTCCGACAGGCATCCCATAACTATCAATTCCTTGATGCGATGCTCTTTCTTCGCTTGCGCATACTCAAGAATAGTTTCAATCGATTCCTCTTTTGCGTCACCGATAAATCCGCAAGTGTTGACGACCACAATTCGACCACATACGTTGTCGGAATTGTGATGCGCTTCGATTCCACAATCGGCAAAACGCTTAAGTAACCGCTCGGAGTCAACCAGGTTTTTGGAGCATCCGAGTGAGATAATGTCTACTCTATTGTTTATCATCTTATTTCTTGAAAAGAGAATCAACAAACTCTCGTTTTCTGAAAATCTGAAGGTCTTCGATTCCTTCGCCCAAGCCAATATATTTTACCGGAATGCGGAAACCGTCGCTGATGCCGATAACCACACCGCCTTTGGCAGTTCCGTCGAGCTTTGTAATGGCAAGCTGATTGACATCGGTTGCGGCAACGAATTGCTTGGCTTGTTCAAAAGCATTCTGTCCGGTGGAGCCGTCGAGCACAAGCAACGTCTCATTAGGAGCTCCGGGGACAACGCGATTCATTACGTTTTTGATTTTCGTCAACTCGTTCATCAGTCCGACTTTGTTGTGAAGACGACCTGCTGTGTCGATAATCACTACGTCGGCACCTGACGCCTTCGCCGAGCTTACTGTGTCGAAAGCCACCGACGCAGGGTCGGAACCCATTTGTTGCTTGATGACAGGCACATCGACGCGCTTGCCCCAGATTTCGAGTTGCTCGATTGCCGCAGCGCGGAATGTGTCGGCAGCGCCGAGAACCACTTTGTTGCCTGCTTTCTTATATTGGTAAGCAAGCTTGCCGATGGTAGTTGTTTTGCCAACGCCGTTCACTCCGACAACCATTATCACATATGGCTTTTTATCGGCAGGGACAACGAATTCTTCGACGTTGTCGTCTTCGTCGCCTACCAACAAATCCGTAACTTCCTCGCGAAGAAGTTCGTTAAGTTCGTTCGTGCTGACATATTTATCGCGAGCGACGCGCGCCTTGATTTTGTCGATAATTTTTAGCGTTGTATCGATGCCGACGTCCGAAGAAATGAAGATTTCTTCGAGTTCGTCAAGAAAGTCATCGTCAATAGTGGATTTGCCGGCAATAGCGTGAGCCACTTTTGAGAAAAAGCCTTCTTTCGTCTTCGATAGACCCTTGTCGAGAGTTTCTTTTTTGTCCTTTGAAAAAAAATTAAATATACCCATATAGATTATTTAATGCATAGATTGAGGAAAGCCGAGCACAAAAAACGAGTACGTTTCTGTAAATCTTTACAATATCAGCGACTTTCTTCTGCAAAATTAGTGCAAATCGAGCGAAAAACAAAACGAAAATGCTTAAAACCACCCCAAGCGGTGAGTTTTAGGGCTATGGTTTGAGGCTGTTGTGGGTTATATGTCAGAGCAACGACCATCCTTAATCATTAACCAAGGCAAAGCCATTGGCTAATGATTGCAGTCTTACACTGTTAAATCCATGAGTTCTGCCGTTGTTTTACGGCAAGTGATTCGCTAAGCAAACGTATAAATTCTTTCATCGAATGTTTGTGGTATGTGTCTTTGAGGATGTGAACGCATCCGGTCATATCGTTGTACGGCACGTCAAGTGGGATAGCTTTCACTTCGTGTTCGTTGTAGATTGTGTCTTCTGCCAGAATGGTTACGAAGTGCGTTTGGCGAATCAGTTTAAGCAGAATGTTCACCTCATTCAGTTCGATACAAATGTGGAAGTGGCTATCGTTGTGAACGATGCTGTCGAAAGCGTTTCGTGCTTGCAAGCCTTCTGACGGTAAGGCTAAGTCGTATTTTTCCAGTTCTGCCATCGAAATTTTTTTCTTCGAAGCGAGAGCGTGGTTAGTTGATACAACGGCAGCTAACCTGTTCTGGAACAATGTGTGCGATTCAACGTCAGCGGGCTGCCGGGAGGGCTTGAAGGCGAGGACGAAGTCTAATTCATGTTTTGCAAGAAGTTCCATTAGCTCGTTCATCGGTTTATAGATGACATTAAGCTTTATTCGCGGATAGATTTTCAAGAAGGTGATTACCGTTTCTGTCAGTATTGGACTGAAAGAATAGGTAACACCTATGTTCAGCGAACCTGCCGACAGTTTCTTCAAATCGTGTATGCGGTCGACACAGGTTTCGGCATCGTGGATGGTTTGCAGGGCGAATGGCAACATTTCCTCTCCGGCTTCAGTGAGACTGATGGAATGGCTGTTGCGGATGAAAAGTTGTACGTCAAGCTCCTCCTCTAATTGCCTGACTTGTTGCGAAAGCGAACTTTGTGCGATGTTCATTGCCTTAGCTGCGTCTGAAAAATTTAATGTTTCAGCGGCTTTTACGAAATATTTTAGCTGTCTTAGTTCCATAAAAGTTTTTTAGTTTGTTTTATCTTGTGGCGGTAAATGAAATTTTCTTGAAGAGGAAGACCGGAACAGTAGCCCCGATTACCATGCATAACACGATAAAAATGCAAGTCAGCCCGTTGTAAGCCAACTGATTGAAATAATAGGCGAAAGCACCTTCTTGCGTGCAGAATAAGCAAGAAAGAAGAGCCTCTGTCGTGCCGTAGGCATACATACCCGGTATCATAGGTAAAAGTGCCGGGAAAAAGCACACTTCAGCGGGGCACTTGATGCGAGGCGCCAGTAATACGGCAAGCAATCCGATGGTGAACGAAGCCAAAGCGCTTGCCGGTATAATGTGCATTGCCGGCCAGTCGGGCAATGTTAGGACGTAGCGTATCGAATGTCCTATAGCTGCAATCAACCCGCATGTCATGTAGGCACGCCGTGGGCTGTTGCTGATACTTGAAAAGCCTATTGCAGCTATTGCCGCAAACAATCCGTCTTCAAAAACATTAATTAGAATATCGTAGAACATTTTTTTGTCGATTTAATCAAAACCATTTCATTCCTAATATTAGCATTCCGGCGCACAGTCCTGCCGACAAGCATGCGGTAAGAATAGCCGCATCCATAAATCGGCTGAATGCGCACAGGTAGTGACAGTAGAGCATATCGCTGACCGCATTCATGTAAGGTACACCGGGTATTAGATATAGTACACTTGTTCCGAGTGCAATTTCCGGAGTGCTACCGATGCCGAATATATGACCTGCAGCGCTAAAGGTGGCTGAAAAGAACGAGGCACAAAGAAACGTGAGTCGTACGTCGAACCGCTCCTCCAGCATTATCTGTTTCAGCCTGAAGCCGAGAAGTGTTGAGAAAAAGACAATCAGCATAGCTGTTACGTCCCCGCCGAAAAGCCTGCAGAATGAGGCATTTGCCAGGCTTGTAAGTAGTAGTACTTCCGTCCTGCCGGTCGGTGGTGTCTTGCAGATGATTTTGAAGCGGCTCTCTGCAGTCTGAAAATCAAGATGATTGTCTGCCACTTCCCAACTGAGTCGGCTGAGCAACGCGTTGATGTGGAAGCTTATGCCAGAGTCGGCGGTCTTGCGTACAGCTATGTCTCGTCGGGATTCATCTTCGCCCCATACCCAAACGTATACATGTGTTGGCATAATTGATATGTCGAAACCATAGCCGAATGCACTTGCCATTCGCCGAGTATTTTTCTCTGTGCGAATGCAAGTGGCACCTGAACCCAACAATAGCGAGGCATAGTCGGCAAGAAAAGCGGCAGTTCGCTGCATGTCGGCATCGTTGGACATTCCTCCTGTACTATTAATCTTCGAAATCGTCATCTTCTTTATCTCCGGGTACGTAAAACATCTCACTTTCTTTGCCTATTTCAATAACGTGATGGGGTCGATTACCGGCTTTGTGATGCCTCTCACCGAAATATCTTTCTACGGTTCTGAACACGAATGCAAACAATAGTACTCCCACTATTGCGCACCATACAATCATTGGTTGGCTCATAATCTTTCGTCATTTTATTAATTCGCTGCAAAAGTATAACAGTATTGACGCCAACGAAAGTCTTTATCACGGATATTTCCGATAGTTGTTATCGGAAATATATATAGTTCATCCTTCGAAAATACGATATTTCGTTTGTGATGTTATCGTTTTTGAACGATAGTAAATGGCTGCGGCGTGAAATTCGTGTGCAAGGAAATGTCGGAGAAATTTTTACGCCAAAAATCCTTTGCAAATATTCGGCAAATTCTTCCATAAATAACCCTTGTCAATTAAGCCGCTTTTTGTGAATTTTAGCAGTCGCTTGCAATGATTTCCCAAAAACCGTTTCTTTTTCCGTTCTTACGTTCAATAATGCCTTTTTCGGTAAGATTTACTGTGATTGTTTTTATTGTTCTCTCAGATTTGCCTACATGCGTAGCGATTTCTTTTTGCGTTGCTTTAGGATGTTCTCTCAAGAAGTTTAGCACTGCAATTTCTTCCAAAGTGCAATTCAAAGTGCAAATTTTGCACTTTGGAGCGGTTTCGCTTGGTGTTTTTGCACTTTGAAAAGTTTGTGATGATGATTCTTGAACAATCATAGTCCGGTTTCTTTTT
>SFJG01000016.1 GCA_004555955.1 Bacteroidales bacterium
CAGACAAGTTTGTCGTTCTTGTGGGTCCCTGTTCTGCAGATAATGAGGATTCCGTGTGTGAATATGTGAATCGACTGAAGAAAGTTGCGGACAAGATTTCGGATAAATTGATGATTATTTTGGTGCAAACGTTTATGGTACATTGCTTGGTTATGCTTACGTTTACAAGCATAATCAGCTACGACGCTGTGCCGATGCGCGTTTATGCCTATTTTTATCTCATCTTTTACTTGAGCCTTGCAGTTTGGTGGATTACATCGCGAAAAATCATCAAACTTTTCCGTCGCCGAGGTCGCAACTTTAAGCGAATCATAATCATCGGATGGAACGGTACAGCCAAAATGCTATACGATGAGATTCTCTCCGACCCGGGATACGGCTACAAAATACTTGGCATTTTCGATAACGAAGAGCATGCCGATAGGGCGATGACGGGAACTCTGCAGGAGATTGAAGACTTTGTTGTTGCAAACAATATCGATGAAATCTATTGCGCTCAACCCTCAGAGGAGGAGAATGTCGGGGATATAATAAAAATAGCCGACCGCCACGATGTGCAGTTCTTCTACGTGCCGCTAATTAGCGGATTTATGACAACGTCGTTCAGCTTGACTTCGATGGGGAATTTACCCATAATGGTCTATCGCCCAAACCCGTTGCAGTTCTGGCTCTATCGCCTTATAAAGCGTATTTTCGACATCTGCTTTTCGTTGGTGGTGATAGCTCTCGTTTCAGTTACAGTTTTGATTCCGATTATCTTTGCCATCAAATTGTCGTCGCGAGGACCGGTGTTGTTCAAGCAACGTCGCACGGGTTATCGCGGTCGCGAATTTACATGCTTGAAGTTTCGCACGATGAAGGTCAACAGCCAAGCCGATACCGTACAAGCCACCAAAGACGACCCTCGAAAGACACGCGTCGGCGACTTCCTGCGTCGTACGAGCCTCGACGAGCTTCCGCAGTTTTTGAACGTACTTTGGGGAGATATGTCGGTAGTCGGTCCGCGACCGCACATGGTGAGCCAAACCAATGAATACAAGAAACTTATTGACAAATATATGGTGCGCCACATCATTAAGCCCGGCATTACAGGTCTCGCTCAGGTGAGTGGCTACCGTGGGCAAACTGAGGAGCTTTGGCAAATGCAAAAACGTGTCGAATACGATGTGACGTACATCGAGAATTGGTCGCTTTGGCTCGACGTCAAAATTATTATTCGTACGATTGTCAACGCAATCCTCGGCGAGAAGAATGCATTCTAACTATATAGAAAACTTTTTTACAACATATATACTCCATATGAAAGCATCACATAGATTGTTTGCCATCGGGCTTGTTCTTGCAGGACTAATGACGACCGCGAGAGCAACTGCACAAACCGCAGACGAGCCGTTGCGCTACGTCGACGCTCTTCAATTTCGAATGATTAATAAGGGTTTTGCCGATACCGAAACGCCTTTTCAGCGATTGCCAAAATGTTTGAAAGACAGCGCAAGCACCGACTTGTGGCAGCGTCAGAGTTGTTCGAGCGGCTTGGGTATCCGTTTTGCTACCGATTCGAAAAGAGTGGGCGTGCGCTACACGTTGCTCTTCAATACGCACATGTTCCACATGGCAGATACAGGGTTAAAGGGTACGGATTTGTACATTCTCGACGAGAACAACCAATGGGTGTATGTCAACACAAACCGACCGATTGCCGACGAAAACAAAAGGTGTGACAAAGTGTTTGTCAGCAATCTCGACGGCAAAATGCATGAGTATCTCATCTATTTGCCACTCTACGATGGCGTTACTGATATGGAAATTTCCGTCGACTCATCGGCAACGATTTGCTCGCCGCGTATCGACAATCCGCGAAAAGCGAAAAAAATTGTTATGTACGGCACGAGCATCTTGCAAGGTGGATGCTCTACGCGCACGGGTATGGTGGCAACAAATATGATTCAACGCGACCTTAATTGCGAAGTTGTCAATCTTGGCTTTTCCGGAGAAGGTAAGATGAATCCTTTCATGGCACGCGCTCTTGCGAGCATTAAAGATGCCGATGTGTTTGTTGTCGACCCGGTGCCCAATTGTACTGAGATGATGTGCGACACGTTGACCTACAATTTCGTGCGTACTCTAAAGACGTTACGTCCCGAAGTGCCGGTAGTGATGGTCGAGGGGCCGATGTACAGCTATGCGCGGTTCGACTCATTCTTTGCATCCTATCTTCCGAAAAAGAACGAAAAATTCCGCAAAAACTATGAGCGCCTGATTGCCGACGGCTACTCCGACATCTACTATGTTACCGCCGACGGCTTGTCGGGCTACGACAATGAAGGTACTGTCGATGGTATTCACTTTACCGACGTCGGCTTCCGTCGCTATGCCGACAAACTTATCCCCGTCCTCCGGCCTTTAATCGATAGGTAATATGGAGTTTGGAAACGCCATCTAACCGCCTTTTGCCGCCGCTTTGATCTTGCGAGCGAGTTGGGCGGGCGATGGAGTGCGTTTAAACTCGGATAGCGGTATGCGGAATGTGCAGCCTGTTGCATAGTTGCTACAACCGAACGCTGTTTTCCCTTTTAGAATGTGTCCGTTACCGCATTGTGGACAAACTATTTGCTCAAAAGATTCTACCGACGGTCGACGCTCTTTGCGTTTCTTTGGCTCTTCTTTTTTCGGCTTTTGCTCGGCTACAAGAATTTTATTGCCGGAATTGTCGTTGAGCACTTCGAGAACAATTTGATTGATGAGTTGTTTCAATTCGTCGATAAAGTCGGACGCATTATAGTCGCCCGATTCGATTCGGCGCAGTTTGTTTTCCCACAAACCGGTAAGTTTTGCCGATTTGAGCAACTCTACTTGTATCGTATCGATGAGTGCAATGCCTGCAGGTGTTGCTTTCAGGTTTTTCTTGTCTTTTGTAATGTATCGACGCTTGAAAAGCGTTTCGATGATAGCCGCACGGGTTGACGGGCGTCCGATGCCATTCGCTTTCATTGCCTCGCGCAGCACTTCGTCGTCGACAAACTTTCCTGCAGTTTCCATAGCGCGGAGTAGCGTGCCTTCAGTGTAGTACTTTGGTGGTTGGGTTGTTTTCTTAACGAACGATGGCTTGTGCGGACCCGATTCGCCTTCGGTAAATTGCGGCATAATGCAGTCGTCGGCATCGGTGCCGGGTGTCGTAGGGTAGATAGAGCGCCAGCCCGGATTGACGATTTTCTTGCCGGTCGCTTTGAAATCGAAGTCGCCGACTTTTGCCATAACTTCGGTGCGGTCGAATTCGCAGTCGGGGTAGAAAACGCCGATAAACCGTTTAGCCACCAAGTCGTACACGCGCTTTTCGTCGAGCGAAAGCGATGACGATGGCGGTACGTTTGTTGGAATTATGGCATGGTGGTCGGTAACTTTCGAATTATCGAACACCTTGCGGCTTTTCGGCAATTTTGCTGCGAGTAGGGGAGCTGTCAGGTTTGCATAGGGCGTCAACGCCTGCAATATTCCGGGCACTTTGGGATAAATGTCCTCGCTTAAATATGTGGTGTCGACGCGTGGATATGTGGTGAATTTCTTTTCGTAGAGCGATTGAATGAGTTTCAGAGTAGTGTCGGCCGAAAAGCTGTACTTTTTGTTGCATTCCACTTGTAGTGAGGTGAGGTCGAACAGCCGTGGCGCTGATTCTTTCCCGCGTTTTGTTTGTACGGAGGTGATGGTGAGCGGCAGCGACTTGATTTGTTCAACTATTTGATTAGCCTCATCTTCGCTGTGGTAGCGTCCGGCGGTCGACGAAAACGGCACTTCTCGATAGTCGGTTTTAATCTCCCAGAAGTCTTCGGGCTTAAAGTTGTCGATTTCTTTTTGCCGTTCAACAATGAGTGCAAGTGTTGGTGTTTGCACGCGACCAATCGACAGAACTCCGTTGCCACCGGAGTATTTGATTGTGAACAGACGAGTGGCGTTCATACCCAAAATCCAGTCGCCGATAGCACGCGAAAGTCCGGCATGGTAAAGTCGGTCGAAATCAGACTGCGGGCGCAGTTGCTTGAAGCCTTCGCGGATACTTTCGTCGGTAAGCGATGAAATCCACAGCCGATTGACGGGCTTACTGCATAGGGCTTTTTGCATCACCCAACGCTGTATCAATTCTCCCTCTTGCCCGGCATCACCACAGTTTATCACTTGGTCTGCCTCGTTGATTAGTTGCTCAATGACGTGAAATTGGCGTTCGATGCCTTTATCGTCAATGAGTTTTATGCCGAACCGCGGCGGAATCATCGGCAGTGCACCAAGACTCCACGGCTTCCATCGATCGGTGTAGTCGTGGGGCTCTTTGAGCGTGCACAAGTGTCCGTAGGTCCAAGTTACCTTATATCCGTTTCCTTCAAAGAAACCATCACGGCGCACATTAGCGCCGAGTATGGCTGCAATGTCTTTGGCAACACTCGGTTTCTCGGTAATGCAAACAATCATCGTGATTCAATGCTACGTTTATATTCATTCCAGAGAGCATCCATCTCGGCGAGTTCGAGTTGGTTGACCGTTTTGCCTTGCTCTTTGGCTTTCCGTTCGATATAGTTGAAGCGGTCGATGAATTTTCGGTTGGTATGCTCGAGCGCATTTTCGACATTCACTTTGTAAAGGCGAGCGGCATTAATGATGCTGAAGAGTAAGTCGCCAAATTCGTCCTCACGTCGCTTTGTGTCGTCTGAGCGTAATTCAGCTTCGACTTCGCCGATTTCCTCTTTAACCTTTTTCCAAACATCTTCGGGCTTCTCCCAATCGAATCCGGCATGGGCGGCTTTCTCTTGGATGCGTTCGGCTTTGATTAGTGCCGGAAGGGCTTCGGGAACGCCCGACAATACTGTTTTGTTGCCGTCTTTTTCTTTGAGTTTTAGTTGTTCCCAATTGTCTTCAACTTCGTCAGACCCTTTTACGCTGACTTCGCCGAATACGTGAGGATGTCGATAGATGAGTTTTTGGCAGAGCGCATCGCATACGTCGGCAATGTCGAATTGCCCTTTCTCGTCGGCGATTTTCGAATAGAACACGATGTGGAGCAGCACGTCGCCGAGTTCTTTTTTGATTTCGTCGGTTTCTGATTTAAGCAAGGCGTTGCTCAGCTCATACACTTCTTCTATGGTGTTGCAACGAAGGCTTTCGTTGGTCTGCTTTCTGTCCCATGGACATTTCTCGCGAAGGCAATCGAGAATGTCAAGCAATTTGCCGAACGCCTCGAGCCTGTATTCTTTACTATTACTCATCTGTCTATTTTAGTTCTTTCTGTTATTTATCTTCCTCGGCGCGATATTTTTTCAAACCGTTTTGGAGGAATTTCATAAAGTTGTCGACATTCTCGTCGTAGTATACCGGTCCGGCAAGCAGGTTGCCTTTGCTGTCGAGCACGACGTAGTAGGGTTGCGAATTTGCGCCGAATTTATGTCGCTGCAAGTAGCTCCACAAATCGCCGTATGTTTCCAACTCTACGTCTTTGCCGTTTTCGGTGACGTTCATCGGGCGTTCGAGCGGGCGACGGTCGTCGACCATCAACGTTATATTGATGAAGTTGTCTTTCAAATATGTGTCGACTTTCTCGGTGTCGAGTACAGCCATTTCCATCTTGCGGCAGTTTACGCAACCGTAGCCTGAGAAGTCGAGGAATACGGGCTTGTCTTCGCGAGCCGCCACGCGCATACCTTCATCGTAGTTGTCGAAAGTAGTGTGTGCGGATTGTGCCGATAGGTTGAAGTCGAGCGTAGAAACCGGCGGCAGGAATGCGCTGACAGCTCTGAGAGGTGCGCCCCACAAGCCGGGAAGAAGATATAGCGCAAACGAGAGCGATGCGCCTGCCAAGAACAGTCGAACTACGCCTATCTTTTCTACTACGGCGTCGCCCGATAGACGCAATCGTCCGAGCAAATAGAGTCCGAGCAGACCGAAAATGACTACCCAAAGGACGATAAACACTTCACGGTCGAGAATGCGCCAGCCGTATGCCAGGTCGGCAACCGAAAGAAATTTTATTGACAGCGCCAACTCTATGAAACCTAGAACCACCTTGACGGTGTTGAGCCATCCGCCCGATTTTGGCAACCCTTGCAGCCACGATGGGAAGAGGGCAAAAACGGCGAACGGAATCGCCAATGCCAATGCAAAAGCACCCATTCCGACAATGGGTCCGGTCAAGTCTCCCAAGCTTACTGCTTCTACAAGAAGAGTGCCAATGATGGGACCTGTGCAGGAGAACGATACCAGAGCCAAAGTGAATGCCATAAAGAATATGCTCAAAATGCCGGTTGTATTGACTGCTTTCGAATCGATGCGATTTGTCCAGCTTGATGGCAAAGTCAACTCGAATGCGCCGAAAAACGATACGGCAAACAGTACCAACATCGCAAAGAATATGAGATTGAATACGGCGCTTGTCGCCAATTCGTTAAGCATAGACGGTCCGAATATCAGCGTTACGATTGTTCCTAACAAGAGGTATACGATAACAATCGATGCGCCGTAGATTATGGCATCGACTATGGCACGACGGCGGCTATTGTGTCGCTTGAGGAAGAAGCTGACAGTGAGCGGTATCATCGGCCATACGCACGGTGTAAGCAGTGCAACGAAACCGCCGAGCAAACCTCCCAAGAATACGTACCACAACGAGTGTGACGAGTCTGTCTCTGAATTATCTTTCGAAGCGGAAACGGTGTTGACCGGGCTATAAATGTCGACAGATTCCGAAAGTCGCGATTTGTCGGTAGCTGTTTTTGAAGTGGCGACAGCATCTTGTTCCTGCTCTTCGGTCGACGCTTTTGCTTCGACAGGGGTCGGTTGCGAGACGAATTCAAAAGTCTCGTTTTGCGGCGACTGACAGGTGCCATGACCGCACGCCATATAGCGAAGACTGCCGCGGATGGTATATGAGTCGTCGGTGATTTGTACCTTTTGCGAAATGACGGCGCGGTCAGTCCACCATCCGAGTTTCAGATGGAAAATTTCGTCGATTTCGGTGTGCGCAGGCGTTTCTTCGACCAATTCGCCGACAAGATTGACGCCTTGTAGTTCTGTCCATTTTACCTGTGTCGGCACGGGACCGCCTTCGGGTAGCCGCGTTGCGTATAGATGCCACCCGTTATCGATTTCTGCAACAAAATTAACAACACCTTCTGTGGCTGAACGCTTCTCAAATTTAATGTTCCATTTAACGTGTTGTGCCGGCTGAGCCCATGCTGTGGCGGTGCTCAGAAGCATCAATAGGAAGGAAAATATTACTGCTTTGCTTAATTTCATAAGATTTCGCTTTTTTTCTGACTGCGAAGATAGACAAAATCGGCGAACCGAGCAAATTTCGGGACGATTAGCTGTGTTACGAAAAGGAGACGAAAGCACCTGTAAATGGCGCTTACGTCTCCTTATTTAAAAGCTTTTATTTAACGATTTTTTAAGCCATCGGACAACGAGGCTTGATTTGCTTGAAGAAGTCGTTGCCTTTATTGTCGACAAGGATGAATGCCGGGAAGTCGACAACTTTGATTTTCCAAATGGCTTCCATACCGAGTTCGGGATATTCTACGCACTCGATGCTCTTGATGTTGTTTTGAGCCAAAATAGCTGCAGGACCGCCGATGCTACCGAGATAGAATCCGCCGTGACGATGACAAGCGTCAGTGACTTGCTGCGAGCGGTTGCCTTTTGCGAGCATAACCATCGAGCCGCCGTGGCTTTGGAAGAGGTCGACATATGGGTCCATACGGCCTGCCGTGGTCGGTCCCATAGAGCCGCAAGGCATGCCTTCCGGTGTCTTTGCCGGACCGGCATAGTAGACAGGATGGTTCTTGAAATAGTCGGGGAGCTCTTCGCCGCGGTCGAGGCGTTCTTTGAGGCGTGCGTGAGCAATGTCGCGAGCAACGATGATGGTTCCGTTGAGCGACAGGCGTGTCGATACGGGATATTTTGACAATTCAGCGAGAATGTTCTCCATAGGTTGGTCGAGGTCGATTCTAACGACGTCGCCTTCGCCTTGACGTCGCAATTCTTCGGGAATAAGTTCGCCCGGGTTGGAGTCGAGACGTTCAATCCAAATGCCGTCGCGGTTGATTTTGCACTTGATATTTCTATCGGCAGAGCAAGAAACGCCCATACCTACGGGGCACGAAGCGCCGTGACGCGGAAGTCGGACAATGCGGATGTCGTGAGCAAGGTATTTGCCGCCGAATTGTGCACCTAAGCCTACGTTGTGCGCTTGGCGAAGCACTTCCTTCTCGAGCTCGATGTCGCGGAACGCACGTCCTGTTTCGTCGCCGGTAGTCGGGAGATTGTCATAGTAGTGCGTTGAAGCGAGTTTTACAGTGAGCAGATTTTTCTCAGCCGAAGTACCACCGATTACGAAAGCGATGTGATAGGGCGGGCAAGCAGCTGTACCGAGGGTCTTCATCTTTTCTACGAGGAAAGGCGCAAGAGTAGCCGGATTGAGAATTGCTTTTGTTTCTTGGTAGAGATAAGTTTTGTTAGCCGAGCCACCGCCTTTGGTGACGCACAAGAATTTGTATTCCATTCCTTGAGTTGCTTCGATGTCGATTTGTGCCGGCAAGTTGCAACGAGTGTTGACCTCTTCATACATAGAAAGCGGTGCATTCTGCGAATACCTTAGATTCTCTTCAGTGTAGGTTTTGAAAACGCCGAGCGAAAGGGCTTCTTCGTCACAGTATCCCGTCCAAACTTGTTGACCTTTTTCGCCGTGAATAATAGCTGTGCCTGTGTCTTGGCAGAGAGGAAGCACACCGCGAACTGCCACTTCGGCATTGCGAAGGAATTGGAGTGCGACATATTTGTCGTTCTCAGAAGCTTCCGGGTCGTGAAGAATGCGTGCAACTTGCTCGTTGTGGGAACGGCGAAGCATAAAAGATACGTCGCGGAACGCAGCACGCGCCATTGCGGTAAGTCCTTCCGGGGCAACCTTTAGAATGGGTTTGCCTTCGAATTCGCCAACTGATACATGGTCTTTTGTTAACAAATAGTACTCGGTTTCGTCCTTTCCTAATTGAAACATGTGACTGAACTTAAACTCTGTTGTTGCCATATGAATTTTATTAGATGATTTTTTGTCGTAGTGCAAATTTAAGGAACAATTAATAAATACGGAAAAAATTAAGCAATTATTTTATGCGGAGATATAGGTGAAAGGAATGACTCTGTTTGCGCGGATGGAGGCGTATGCGTACGGCGCCGGCGATGAGGGGCCACAGTGCTGCGGTGAAGGAGGCGTGTCCGGCACGTGCCAGGCGCAGGGCCTTGAGGGGCAGACGCAGGGGCCATGACCAGGGATGCAACATGGCGATGACGGCGCCGTGGCCATGGAGGGTGCGACGGTCGGCGTGGCGATTGCCGGTGGAGGGTGCGGGATGCTCGGCCACGGTGATGGGGAAGAAGCGGCAGTTGAGACTTGCCTTGCGCGCCTGTAGAAGAAGCAGTTCCTCCTCCCCGCAGCCATAGTAAGGGGCCCCTACTCCAAAGTCTTCACGATAGCGAAGGCCGGCAGTGCGGGGGCTACGGCGCAGCGCCACCTCGAAGCTTGTCTGATAGAACCCTTTGGGCAGATGCCGCAGTGAGCATTCGGAGGCTGGATATGCCTTGTGGGCGGGGCCGCTGTGACGGAAGGAGAAATAGTCCACGCCTGGATTGTCGTTGATGACGTCACGGACGGCGGAGAGTGATGCTGCCGTGTACCGCAGGTCGTCATCGGCAATGAGGACAGCCTTGTCGGTGGCGGCGTCCAGCAGGTCGTTGCGGTTGGCGGAGAGGCCGATGCGCTCGGAGCGTATGATGCGCACGTCGGCACGCCGCTCCAGCTGCTTAGGCACCTGCGCACCCTCATGCTTCTGCCACATCACCAGATACTCAACGCCCTCCACCACAGGGAGCTCCATGGCGGCGACGCGGGCAATGCCTTGCGGGGTGCATGTGGAGATGAGAACCTGCATGGAGGGCTGATTTGAGGGGCGGCTCTTTATGTGGCCGTTTGTTATCGCATGATTACCTTGCCGGTCGTGCCGTCGGGGCGGCGCACGATGTTGACACCGCGTACGGGCTGGGAGAGCTGATGACCGTTGAGGTCGTAATAGCGCACGGGCTGTTCATCGTCGAGGCCACCGTTGCCGAATGAATCGTCAGTGAGGTCTTCCACGCCGCTGAGCGTGCCGGTGTATTTGCCGGTGAGGGGAATCATCACATCTTTGCAGTTGGGCGACGAGAGGCGCAGGAAGGCGCTGTAGTTGTTCTTCCAACGGTCGGGGGTGAAGATGACGCTGCAGGCGGTGCCGTTTTTAGAGACGGAGAAGCTGCCTCCGTCGGCGCCTACTATTGCGGCGTGTACATCCTTGGCGTGGCCGCTGAGGGTGACGCTGACGGACTGTGTCTGACTCTCGCCCATCGAGGAGAAGCTGAGGGAGTTCTTGTTGGCGGTGAAGCCGTGGGGGTCGATGCTGAGGGCGTCGCCCACGCCGGCGCTCTGCTTGAGCTTGTAGGCGAACATATTGAAGCGACGGGCACCTCCTGCGCCGGTGACGACGCCGACGGCCATGAAGGGACGGCCTGTGGCGTCGCGGTGAATCTTCATGGACTCGGGCTCGCCGCTGTCGTCCGTTGCCGAGCACATGTTGGTCCACACTTTGCTGTTGAGGATGGCAGAGCGCTGCACATACTCGCCGGTGCGCCAGTTGATGACATTGACAATGAGCACGGACTTGCTGTCGTGGTCGGTGGCCGTCGAGGGATTGGGGTTGGAGCCATAGCCATCCTTGCCGTCACCCTCGTAGGTGTAGATATAGTCGCCGGAGATGGTGAAGCCCTGGTCGGACCATGTCTTGAAGCCCTTGTCGTTGCTGTTGAGGAATTTGCGTGAGGAGTTGGAGATTTTGCGTGCGCCCTTGGCCACGAACACTTCCTTGATGGGTTTTGCCGTCTCGGGAGAGGCCATCACCTTGTCCAGGTCGTAGACGGCAAAGTAGTCGCCGGAAGAGGAACGTGAGCGCACCATGAAGAGGCGGTTGTCATTGTCGATGGCGGGATAGCACATGTTGCCGGAATAGCCCACCTTCAGATACTTCACGTACGAGCCGTCGCGCAGGTCCAGGGCTTTGCCTGCCGACCAGGGGAAGAGGCAAATCTTTGTGGGCGAGGTGCTGGTGGTGGTGCCGTATCCGCCGGTGGCAATCCACACCTTGCCATTGTAGCGCGTCACCGCCATGTTTGAGCCGTGGCCTCCATAGGTGAGGTACATGTGCGTCTCTGCGCCGCCCATGGCCACGCGGGTCATGATGAGCATGTCGTCGCTCATGGGCAGCGAGGGGAAGGCATTGCTGACGGCACTGCCCCATGCGCCGAGGCTGCCGTTCGATCGGGCGTTCTTGGCGTTGATGAAGTAGCAGTCGCCGGTGGCGTCGTCGATGTCCATGCTCTGCACCACGGTGGCGATGTCCGCGCCCTTCACAGATGATTTTCCAAACCACCATCCTTTCATGCCTCCTGCGCCGCCGGTGGGTGTTACGCGGCCAAACTCTGCGTTGCCGTTTTCGTCCTTCTTGCCGTAGAAGTCGACGGTGGTGCCGTGGCTGCCCTCATAGTTGAAGCGGTTCTGGCTGCCGGCGAAGTAACGTTGGCCGGCCGTCTCCCAGGCGGGCTTCACCCATGCGAAGCAATACTCCGTGTTGTCCGAGCAGTTCCAGCGCACGTCCACATTGGCGGTGGTAGTGTTGGTATTGTTGGCATAGAACACGTAATTGTAGCCGTCGGTGCGTTTGCACGTCTTGTTGAGGAAGGTGTTGTAGTTGACGTTGACGGTGGTGTTGACAGGGTTGACGATGGTTTCGTTCTTGTCGCCGTTGAAGAAGCGTATCAGCGTCCACATGGTGCTCTGCCCCGTGCAACCGTCGAACACGTTGTGCCGAATGTTGCCGCTGGCGAACTGGCCGGTGGCACTGTTGCAGCCCAAGTAGAAGAGGCGCACGCAGAACTCGCCGTTGGCGGTGCCCACGCCCACGTTGGTGAAGCGGTTGTGTGAGATTTCGAAGTTGTTCTGGGTGTTGAAGAGCGAGACTGCCGTGCCGCCGCCGATGAAGCGGTTGTCCGTAATCACCGTGCCCTCCGACGAGCCCGCCACCTGAATGGCCATGGGCTGATTCTCGGCCTGGGCGCCCTCGAAGAGGTTGTGGCCGATGTAGACGTCGTGATAGCGCTCTATGGCGGCCCATTTGGTGGGGTCCTGCTTGTTGGCATCCGTCTGTGCCGGACGCCATGCGTCGCCCAGATAGCAGAGGGCCACGTTGGTGGCGCCGGCGAGGGTGGAGCCCGTGCATTTGTTGTAGATGTAGCGGAAGCCGGAGAGACAAGTGCTGCCGCGACCCGCCGCATCGTTGCGCACGCATCCGTTGCCGCTGAAGCAGAAGCCGTTGACCGTCACATTGCTGGCGTTGACGGTGATGGTGCCCGTTATCTTGGTCTCGGCCTCGTTGCGCTGTCCGCTCCAGGCGTCACACCATGCGTTGGCGCCTATCAGCTCCACGTTGGGCTTGTTGATGGTGAAGGAGCCGATGGTGTTGGCCGAGAAATAAATCTTCGAGTTCTCCTGATAAACACCCAGTGCGCTCCAGATGCCGGTGAAGGCCGTCTGCCCCACAATGAAGTCCACATTCTTATACGTTATCTTTGTGCCGGCGGCGACGTTGGCCTCCGGGCCCACAAAATAGTTCTCTGCCGCGGCGCCGGCGCCTGAGGCGACAAAAGCGGCAGCCACTGCGATGGCTTTGATAGTGCTAAGGTTCATATTTTTTATTTAGGGATTGATTTGTCCGTTAAGGTTTTTTGTCAACGCAAAGATAACACAATTTTGCCAATTACGCAAATCCTTGTCTGAGGGAATGGGGGGGTCTTATGGGACAGGACACAGACGCAGGTTCAACTGGCAAGTGCAAAATTAGCGATTTGTTTGAAGAACTCGGTCTTCGGGTTTGAGAAACTGAGTTATTTCCTTGGTCTGAGGTTCAGTTTCTTTGCCAGGTTCTTGATGTAATTGTCTGAAAAGTCGTTGAAATTAGATTTCTTGGGGATGTATTGACGGATGAGTTTGTTTACGTTTTCGACGGCTTCCTTTTGCCAGGAACAATAGCTGTCGGCAAAGTAAACAGTCACATCATCAAGTCCTTTCATGCGTAATCCGGCAGTTATGTCGAGGTGAGCGGCGAACTCGCTGCCGTTGTCTGTGGTTATTGTTTTCAGGTATTTACGATATGCGAACAGCATCCTTACGACAGCCTTTGACAAAGGTTTGGCTCTTTTCCCGTAAGGCAGTTTCTCCATCATCACAAATCCTGTCATACGTTCAAGCAGAACAAGTATGGCGTGGCCGTGGGCATCGACAATGAGGTCCATCTCGAAGTCTCCGAAGCGTTTTCCGTCGGCTTCGGCGGGTCTGTCGTGTATGCTGGTGCGGTTCGCTATATTGGTGGCCTTTGTGGGTCTGCGCTCTCCTTTCGGCCTTCGCTTGAAGTCGGGATGGCGGCGATGGCGGCGCAGTTCCCCGCTCTCATCGGCGTTTATGATGTTGTAGACGGTCTGTATGGAAACGGAAACGCCTTCTTTGTCCAATACGCCGCGAATCTGTTCGGGAGACCACTGGTGGTCAATAATCATCTGTTTGATCCGCCATTCCAACACGCAGTCGAGCTTTCTGTTGGAGGTTGCGCGCTTCCGCCGGCCCATAGCCTTTGCATGAGCTTTCTCCCATAGATAGTTGCCTTTGGCTGTGGAATTACGCTTGAGCTCGCGACAAAGCGTTGACTGACTGCACCCCACTATGAGGGCGATTTCTTTTCTCGGAGTCTTTCTTTGCAATAAGGCGAAAATTTGCGACCTTTGCTGCGAGGTTAATTGATGATACATAATGCAATACAAAATTAGTTAATCTCAGGGAGACTTCGGTCTCCTTTTTTATTTTGTATTGCCAGTATGTTCTGCTGCTGTCCGCTCTTGGGGGCGGTTTAGGCCGCCCCCGCCGCTCGGGCATCCCCTCGCCAGGAGGAGTGAGGAGAATGACTAATTCCTACATCAAAGTTTTGCACTTCGATTTGGAATCTTCAGGTGAGAGTAATGAACGTCGGCGGTGTGGAATTAAGAAAAACATTTGCTGTTTGAAAAAATCGAATTCTTTTGTTGCCTATATGGAATGTCACGAATTTTTCGTACATTTGCAATAGAATTACTAAAAAACAAGAATGTATGAAAAATGATTTTAGGGATTTTGCTGTTAAGCATCGAGGCATAAACGGACAAGTGTTTGACGACTATGCAAAGATAACAAGTAGCTATATATCTCCGACAATTATAGAGGAACGCCAACTGAACGTTGCTCAAATGGACGTGTTCTCGCGTTTGATGATGGACCGTATTATTTTCTTGGGAACGCAAGTCGACGATTACGCGGCAAACGTAATACAAGCTCAACTGCTTTATCTTGACTCATCCGACCCGGGAAAAGACATTTCGATTTATATTAACTCGCCGGGTGGCTCGGTTTATGCCGGATATGGTATCTACGATACAATGCAATACATCTCGTGCGACGTTAAAACAATCTGTACCGGTATGGCGGCGTCGATGGCTGCCGTGCTGCTCGTTGCCGGCGCTCAAGGCAAACGTTTTGCGCTGAAGCATTCGCGCGTGATGATTCACCAACCGCTTGGTGGCGTGCAAGGGCAAGCTTCCGATATCGAAATCACTGCTCGCGAGATTCTCAAGATTAAGAACGAACTTTATACTATCATTTCCGAACATTCCGGCAAGCCGTTCGAGCAAGTGGCGAAAGACGGCGACCGCGACTATTGGATGACGGCTCAAGAGGCTTTAGACTACGGAATGATTGATAAAGTTTTGATTAAGAACGCATAATAATGGCAAAAAAGAAAACACCGTCAGGCGTATGTAGCTTCTGCGGACAACCGGCAGATTTGTTGTTGCCGTCGATGGATGGCGGCGCAATCTGCGAAAACTGCATTCGCTCGGCTTATACGTGCTTGGAAAACTATTATTCCGAAAATGCTCCGGCAAAAAAGGAACAACTTCCCGATTTCGGAAAGTTACCGACTCCGAAGGAGATTGTTGATTACCTTAATAATTATGTAATAGGACAAGATACTGCCAAGAAATTTTTGGCAGTGGCTGTCTATAATCATTATAAACGTCTTTGTCAGCCTAAAACCGACGATAACGTCGAAATCGAAAAAAGCAACATTGTGATGGTCGGTCCGACCGGAACCGGCAAAACTTTGCTTGCCAAAACGATTGCCAAACTGCTGAAAGTGCCCTTTGCTATTGTCGACGCAACCGTGCTGACCGAAGCCGGTTACGTTGGAGAAGATATTGAAAGCTTGTTGGTGCGTCTGTTGCAAGCGTGCGACTACAAGGTCAATGAGGCGGAGCGCGGCATAGTGTTTATCGACGAAATCGACAAAATAGCGCGTAAAGGCGATAACCCTTCGATAACTCGCGACGTTAGCGGTGAAGGCGTGCAACAAGGTTTGCTCAAGCTGCTGGAGGGCTCCGTAGTCAACGTGCCACCAAACGGTGGAAGAAAACATCCGGACCAGAAGATGATACCGGTCGACACAAAAAACATACTGTTTATTTGCGGCGGCGCATTCGAAGGTATAGAGCGGAAAATAGCCCAGCGATTGAATACTCATACCGTTGGTTATGGCTCTGATATGACAAAACGCAAATTCCAACGCGATAACCTTATGTCGTATGTCACGCCGCAAGATTTGCGCTCGTTCGGGCTTATCCCGGAGATTATCGGTCGACTCCCGATTCTGACAAATCTCGAACCGTTGGATAGAGAAGCCCTCAAGCGAATCTTGACAGAACCGAAAAATGCCATCGTAAAGCAGTATGAAAAACTGTTTTTGATGGATGGTATAAAGCTGGTGTTCGGCGAAGGCGTGCTCGACTTGATTGTCGACAAGGCAATTGAATATAAGCTGGGAGCACGCGGCTTGCGCTCGATGATGGAAACTATAATGATTGATGCAATGTATGAGGCTCCATCGTCGAAGAGGAAAACATTCACAGTCGAATACGACTACGCAAAAGAACGATTGGAAAAAGCCAATTTTGATGCGATGCAATAAAAACATAAAAATTATTTGCACACTACCAATAAATTTCTTAGTTTTGTAAACATATAAGAATGGGTTGTCTTATGGTGCAGAAAAAAGATTTGATAGCGAAACTGAAAGAATATTTCGGGTTTGCCACATTCAAGGGGAACCAAGAGGAGATAATCAACAATCTCCTCTCGGGGAACGACACATTTGTGCTAATGCCTACCGGAGGTGGCAAGTCGCTGTGTTATCAGTTGCCTTCGCTAATGATGGACGGCACAGCCATTGTAATCTCGCCATTGATAGCTCTAATGAAAAACCAAGTCGATGCGATGCGAAATTTCAGCACTGACGACGGTATTGCGCATTTCCTTAATTCTTCGCTCAATAAGTCAGCCATCGACCAAGTGAAGAATGATATTACGCTTGGAAGAACCAAACTTCTCTACGTAGCTCCTGAGTCGCTTACGAAAGAAGAAAATGTGGAATTCCTGAAAACAGTCAAAATATCATTCTACGCTGTCGACGAAGCGCATTGCATTTCGGAGTGGGGACACGATTTCCGCCCGGAATATCGGCGAATTCGCCCGATAATCAACGAACTCGGTGCCCGTCCGGTTATCGCCCTTACGGCTACAGCTACTCCGAAAGTGCAGCACGACATTCAGAAGAATTTGGGCATGCAAAATGCCAAAGTGTTTAAGTCGTCGTTCAATCGACCGAATCTGTATTACGAAGTACGACCTAAAACGAAAAACATTGATAAGGACATTATAAAATACATAAAATCGCAAGAAGGGAAATCAGGAATAATTTATTGTTTGAGTCGCAAAAAGGTGGAAGAGTTGACGCAGACATTGGTTGTTAACAACATCAAAGCGTTGCCATACCATGCCGGAATGGACAGCGCAGTCAGAAATGCCAACCAAGACGCTTTTTTGCTCGAAAATGTCGATGTGATTGTGGCAACAATCGCATTTGGCATGGGAATCGACAAACCGGATGTCCGATATGTAATTCATTACGACATACCAAAAAGCCTTGAGGGCTATTATCAGGAAACCGGCCGTGCCGGCAGAGACGGTGGCGAAGGGCAATGCATTGCTTTCTACACAAGCAAAGACTTGCAGAAACTCGAAAAGTTTATGCAAGGTAAGCCTATAGCCGAACAAGAGATTGGCAAGCAGTTGCTCGCCGAAACAGCTTCGTACTGTGAATCTTCGGTCTGCCGACGCAAAACTCTTCTTTACTATTTCGGTGAAGAATATAAAGAAGATAATTGCGGTAATTGCGATAATTGTATAAACCCGAAAAAGAAATTGGAAGCGAAAGATGAACTTTGTGCGACTATCGAAACGGTAGTCGCTTTGAAGGAAAAATTTAAGACCGACTATGTGGTCGATGTGATGACAGGTAAAGAAACATCGGAGGTTAAATCGTACAAGCATAACGAACTCGAAGTGTTCGGATGTCAATACGCCGACAACGACCGACTTCTTACCGCTGTTATTCATCAAGCTATTATAGCCGGATATTTGGATAAAGATATCGAAAACTATGGTCTGCTGAAAGTGACAAAAAAAGGACTTGCGTTTTTAGATAATCCTCAATCGTTCAAAATAGTTGAAGATAACGAATATAACGAAGATGTCGAAGATGCTATAATGAAGAGTGGCGGCTCTTGTGCCGTCGACCCGGAGCTCTATTCGATATTGAAAGATTTGCGCAAAAAAATTGCAAAACGTCTTGAGTTGCCGCCGTACGTCATTTTCCAAGACGTCTCGCTCGAAGCAATGGCTACAACTTACCCTATTTCAATCGAGGAACTTCAGACCATTCCCGGCGTTGGCGCCGGTAAGGCTCGTCGCTACGGCTTGGAATTTGTCGACGTAATCAAGCAGCACGTCGAAGAGAACGAAATCGAGCGTCCTGAAGACCTGAGAGTAAAGACTGTTGCCAACAAGAGCAAGTTAAAAATCTCGATTATTCAAGGTATCGACCGCAAAATTGCCCTCGATGAATTAGCCGAATCAAAAGGGTTGGAGTTTAACGAACTGCTCGACGAAATCGAAGCTATCGTCTATTCCGGCACTAAGATTAATATTGACTATTATATTAATGAGGTAATGGACGAGGACCATATGGAGGACATCGTCGACTACTTCAAAGAAAGCGAAAGCGACGACCTCGAATGTGCAATTCAAGAATTAGGTAGCGACTACACCGAAGACGAAATCCGCCTTGTTCGCATCAAGTTCTTGTCGGAAATGGGCAACTAATGGTATGCAAGTAGTTTACGAAGACAATCATCTGATAATTGTCAACAAAGCTCCCGGCGAAATCGTGCAGGGCGATAAGACCGGCGACAAGCCGCTTGTCGACATTGTGCGCGACTATCTCAAAGAAAAATATGCCAAACCGGGCAATGTGTTTTGTGGTGTCGTTCATCGCATCGACCGCCCGGTGTGCGGTTTGGTGGTCTTTGCAAAGACGAGCAAAGCTCTGTCGCGAATGAACGAACTCTTCCAGAAACGTGAAGTAAAAAAAGTCTATTGGGCTGTGGTGAAAAATGCGCCAATCAAGCAGAGCGACACTTTGACTCATTACATCACAACTGTAGAGCGCAACAATAAATCGTATGCATCATTGCAACCTTCCGAAGGCTCTCTGAAAGCCGAGTTGGACTACCGCGTGTTGGCTCGCGGCGACAACTATTCGTTGCTGGAAGTGAATCTTCACACCGGTCGCAAGCATCAAATCCGCGTGCAACTTTCTGCAATCGGTTGCCCGATTAAAGGCGATTTGAAATACGGTTCGCGAAGGAGTAACCCCGATGGGAGCATTTCGTTGCAGTCGCATAGAATCTCGTTTGTACATCCGGTGTCGAAACTACTTATCGACGTTGTGGCTCCGTTGCCCGACGACCGACTTTGGAAAGCGTTGGCAGACGAAATCAAAGAATAGGGCGGTTTCCTCTATTTTTATACCGTTTCGCCGTTTGCCTGAATTGCATTTTGTGCTAAAACTCTTCGGTTTTTGAAGAATTAAGTCGGTTTTTTTACTTGAAATTCGATAATTTCCTAAAATTGTTATTGTGTTAAGTTATAAATTAGTAACTTTACACAATATTTTAATGACAATACATATATTAGTATAAATATAAGGATGAAAGTTTTAAAGTTTGGTGGCACCTCGGTAGGCACTGTTCAAAGCATATCGAATGTAAAAAAAATAGTTGAAAGTAGCGACGAGCAATGCATCGTTGTCGTTTCTGCGTTGGGCGGTATAACTGATTTGCTAATCAAAACAGCCAAGTTGGCATCGCTCGGTGATGTCGGTTATTTGAGTAATTATTCTCAAATAATTGAGCGTCATAACAACGTTATTGGAGGCATAGTTGCGCCTGAGCGTCAGTTGGACGTGCGGTCGTTGACCGACCCGTTGCTTGAAGAACTTGGCAACATATATAGGGGAGTTGCGTTGATAAAAGACCTGTCGCAACGCACGTTAGATATCATTGTTAGCTACGGCGAGCGACTCTCGTCGGTGATTGTTAGCAATGTAATTGATGGGGCAAAGCATTTCGATTCGCGCAATTTTATCAAAACAGAGCTGCAATTCGGCAAGCACGTTGCCGACCTCGATCTTACAAAGAGCTTGATATGCAGCACTTTCGAGCATTTCGACGGACGTGTTGCCCTTGTGCCCGGTTTTATTTCAACCGATAAAAATACAGGGAATATTACAAACCTTGGACGTGGCGGTAGCGACTATACTGCGGCGCTTATTGCTTCGTCGCTTTCGGCATCGGTCCTCGAAATATGGACAGACGTCGACGGCTTTATGACTGCCGACCCGCGCGTCATCAGCAATGCGTATGTCATCGATAGACTATCGTTTGTCGAGGCTATGGAGCTTTGTAATTTCGGCGCAAAAGTGATTTATCCGCCGACGATTTACCCGGTTTTCCATAAAAACATTCCAATCGTCATCAAGAACACTTTCAATCCGGAAGCTCCGGGTACTTGGATAACAAACGAAGAGCCGCCGAAATACGGCAAAGCCATTAAGGGTATATCTTCTATCAACGACACCTGCCTTATAACGGTATCGGGCTTGGGTATGGTTGGCGTTATCGGTGTGAATTCGCGCATTTTTAACGCATTGGCAAAGAATGGCGTAAGCGTGTTCTTGGTGTCGCAAGCATCGTCGGAGCACAACACTTCGTTTGCCGTTAAAAATTGCGATGCGGATTTGGCTGTAAAAGTGCTCGAAGAGGAATTCCGTACTGAAATCAGTATGGGAGAAATTTCGAACATTGCCGCTGAGCGCGACCTGGCAACGGTTGCTATCGTGGGTGAGAATATGAAACACACTCCCGGTATTGCCGGAAAGTTGTTCAACACCCTCGGTCGCAATGGTATCAACGTAATTGCTTGTGCACAAGGTGCTTCTGAAACGAATATTTCATTCGTTATAGAGTATAACAGCCTTCGCAAAGCGCTGAACGTCATCCACGATTCGTTCTTCCTATCGGAAACTCAAGTGCTCAACTTGTTTGTTGTCGGTGTCGGTCACGTTGGTCGCAATCTGCTCAAGCAAATTAAGTTGCAACAGCAGAATTTGCGCGAAAATAAAGCGTTGTCGCTCAACGTGGTAGGTATTTCCAATTCGCGTCATTGTGTATTCGACCGAAATGGAATTGACATTGACAAATTTGAAGATATCCTCAATAATTCGCCGCTGGAGGCTAATCCGAAAACGATTGTCGAAGAGGTGCTGAAGATGAATATTTTCAACTCGGTGTTTGTCGATTGTACGGCAAGCAAAGACGTTGCGGCGCTCTATGGAGAACTGCTGTCGCACAACGTAAATGTTGTTGCTGCTAACAAAATTGCCGCATCGTCGGAATTCGAAAACTACCACAAACTTAAAAAAGTGGCACGCCGAAAGGATGTTAAATTCCTGTTCGAAACAAACGTCGGCGCCGGTTTGCCAATTATCAATACTATTAACAGCTTGATAAACTCCGGCGATAAAATCCTTAAAATTGAGGCTGTTATATCAGGAACTCTAAACTACATCTTTAATGTTGTAAGCGAGACAGTTTCGCTTGGCGATGCCATAAAAATGGCAAAAGATGCCGGATATAGCGAACCGGACCCACGCGAAGATTTAAGCGGAAAAGACGTTATTCGCAAGATTGTCATTCTGTCGCGTGAAGCCGGCTATAGAGTGGAAACCGACGACGTCGACAAGCAATTGTTTATACCCGAATCGCTGTTCACAGGAACGTTAGACGAATTCTACACAAACATAAAAGCTATCGAGCCGGAGTTTGAACAGCGCCGAAAGGCTGCTGCCGACAAGGGATGCAAATTGCGTTTCGTGGCAAAACTCGAAGACGGTAAGGTCGGCGTAGGCTTGCAAGAAGTAGGGCAGAGTCACCCGTTCTATGCGCTGGAGAGTAGCAATAACGTGATATTAATTACGACGGATAGATATAAGGAATATCCAATGGAGATAAAAGGCTACGGAGCCGGCGCTGAAGTGACCGCAGCCGGTGTGTTTGCCGACATTATTAGTATAGCAAATATCAGATAATGAAACGAGTAATAATATTGGGCGATGGCATGGCTGATGAGCCTATCGAAGAGTTGGGCGGAAAAACGCCGTTGCAATATGCCGAAACGCCGACTTTCGATTGGTTGGCAAAACATTCACGTCTGGGAATGCTCAAAACGGTTCCTGCCGGATACCATCCCGGTAGCGAAGTGGCAAATATGGCTGTGCTTGGTTACGATTTAGACGAGTCGTTCGAAGGACGTGGCTCTCTGGAAGCGGCAAGTATGGGCATCGACATTCTGCCGGGCGAGATGGCTATGCGTTGTAACCTTATTTGCATCGAGAACGGATTGATAAAGAACCATTCTGCCGGTCACATATCTAACGAAGAGGCAAAGGTGTTAATCGATTACCTGAACGAGAAGTTAAGCGACGAGATTGTATCGTTCTATCCCGGTGTGTCGTATCGTCATTTGCTGAAAATCAAAGGAGGATGTAAGCACATCGAGTGTACGCCGCCGCACGACGTACCCGGAACGCCGTTCAAAGATGTACTTGTTCGGGCTTGTTCGCCGGATGCAGAACCGACAGCTGAGCTTATCAATTCGTTGATTATCAAGTCGCAGCAACTCCTTTCGGAACATCCTGTGAACCTCAAACGTGTCTCCGAAGGCAAAGACCCGGCAAACAGCATTTGGCCGTGGTCGCCCGGCTATCGACCGAAGATGCAGACGTTGCAAGAGCGATTTGGCATCGGCTCGGGTGCGGTTATTTCTGCTGTCGATTTGATTCGCGGCATTGGTCTTTATTCCGGGCTTCAACCGATAATCGTCGAAGGCGCAACAGGTCTGTGGAATACTAATTATGAGGGAAAAGCCGAGGCTGCCGTTAAGGCTATGAAAGAAACCGACTTTGTTTTTGTCCACGTTGAAGCCAGCGACGAAGCCGGACATGAAGGCGATGTGGCGCTGAAGGTTAAAACCATTGAATCGCTCGACCGACTTATCGCAAAACCCATTTTAGAGGCGGCGAACAAAATGCAGGAACCTGTTGCTATTGCCGTCCTTCCCGACCATCCAACCCCGTGCCGACTTCGCACGCATTCAGCAAATCCGGTGCCGTTTATGATTTATCGCAATGGCATTACTCCGGATGGAATTGACGAATACAACGAATTTTCGGCCACGAAAGGCTCGTACGGGACGCTTGAAGCTGATGAATTTATTAAAGAATTTTTTAAAATATGAGATACTATAGCACTAATAAAAAATCGCCGGTGGTTTCGTTGGCGGAAGCCGTTGTCAAAGGTCTCGCTCCCGACAAGGGTCTTTATATGCCTGAACGTATAATAGAATTGCCGACTGCATTCTTCAACAATATCGGAAACCTTTCGTTGCAAGAAATTTCGTATGTCGTTGCAAATACTCTTTTCGGCGAAGATGTCCCCTCTTCCGATTTGAAGGACATCGTATATGATGCACTCAATTTCGACATTCCGTTGGTAAAGGTTGCCGACAATAAGTATTCTCTCGAACTTTTCCATGGTCCTACTTTGGCTTTCAAAGACGTCGGGGCACGCTTTATGGCGCGCTTGCTTGGCTATTTCAATGCGCAGTCGGACGACAAACGTCCTGTCAATGTTCTCGTGGCAACATCCGGCGATACGGGAAGCGCTGTAGCTAACGGTTTCTTGGGAGTCGAAGGTGTGCGCGTATTCGTTTTGTATCCTTCCGGCAAGGTCAGTAAGATTCAGGAGTCGCAATTTACTACACTTGGCAAAAACATCTTTGCAATAGAAGTCGATGGCACGTTCGACGATTGTCAGGCTCTCGTTAAGTCGGCTTTCTTGGACGACGAACTCAATAACAGGCATAAACTGACAAGCGCAAATTCGATAAACATTGCTCGTTTTATGCCGCAAATGTTCTATTACTTCTATGCATATGCCCAATTGGCAAAGCAAGGCGCTGACTTGTCGAACGTCGTCATTGCCGTGCCAAGCGGTAATTTCGGCAATATCACTTCCGGACTCATCGGTAAGCGAATGGGATTGCCCGTGAAACGCTTCATTGCGGCAAATAATAGAAACGACGTGTTCTTCAACTACTGCCGGACAGGCGCTTACGAGCCAAAGCCGTCGGTACAAACCATTGCTAACGCTATGGACGTAGGCAATCCGAGCAATTTTGCTCGCGTTCTCGACCTCTACGGACATTCGCATGCAGCTATCTGCAACGACATTACTTGCTATAGCTATAACGACGAGCAAATCGCTGAAACGCTGGCAGCTACCTATGCCGATAACCACTATCTTCTTGACCCGCACGGCGCTTGTGGATACCGTTCTCTTTGCGAAGGGCTCCGTCCTGACGAGGTGGGAGTATTCCTCGAAACCGCTCATCCTGCCAAGTTTAAAGAAACCGTTGAAGGCATCATAGGCAGCGAAGTAAGCATCCCGTTACGCTTGCAAGAGTTTATGAAAGGCGAAAAAGAAACTATAAAAATCTCGAAAGATTTTAGAGATTTCAAGAAATTACTCTTGTCTTTCTAAAAATAAGGTCAATTCGTACTGAAATAATATCCTTTGGTTCGTTTTTTAAGAAAGAACCAAAGGATATTGCTTTTTGTTGCACAATGTTGATAATCAGCCTATAAAAGAATGTAGATGTAAACGAGTTTGAAAATATTAACAAATCCTTTAACATTGTAAACTTAAAATACAATTAATTAACGGGATTTTTTATCGAAGTATGAGCGGTATTGGATATATTTGCAGACAATTAAATAGATATAGTAATAAAAACAGAATAAAAAATGAGTGAATCAGTTAACATCAGAGAGTTGAATGATTTAATCGCCACCAAAAGCGGAGTAGTCAACTTAGTAAACCAAGGAATGAATCAGACCATAGTAGGTCAAAAGCATTTAGTTGACTCGTTACTGATAGCCTTATTGTCGAACGGACACATCTTGTTGGAAGGTGTGCCGGGTTTGGCAAAGACATTGGCAATCAAGACCTTGGCTTCAATCATCGATGCCAAATACAGCAGAATCCAGTTTACGCCCGACTTGCTTCCTGCCGATGTTGTCGGTACGATGATGTACAGCGTGCAGAAAGAACAGTTTACGATAAAGAAAGGTCCGGTATTTGCAAATTTCGTTCTTGCCGACGAAATCAACCGTGCTCCGGCAAAAGTGCAAAGTGCCTTGCTTGAGGCTATGCAGGAGCGTCAAGTGACGATTGGCGATACGACATTTGCACTCGACGAGCCTTTCCTTGTGATGGCAACTCAGAACCCGATTGAACAAGAAGGTACATATCCGCTTCCCGAAGCGCAGGTCGACCGTTTCTTGCTGAAGGTCGTTATTTCTTACCCGAACAAAGAGGAAGAAAAAGCCATTATTCGCCAAAACATCAGCAACGTAAAGCCGGAAATTAAGCCGTTGCTTTCGCCTGCCGATATTATCGATACTCAAAAGATTGTAAATCAAATTTATATCGACGAAAAGATTGAAAAATATATCGTCGACATCGTGTTTGCAACACGTTTCCCGGCAGAATTCGGACTCTCGGAACTTCAAAGCATAATCTCTTTCGGAGCATCGCCGCGTGCATCAATCAGTTTGGCACTTGCCTCGAGAGCATACGCTTTCCTTCGCGGTCGTGGTTTCGTAATTCCGGAAGACGTGCGCGCCGTTTGCCACGATGTGCTTCGTCACCGTATCGGCTTGTCGTATGAGGCTGAAGCTAACAACATTTCTTCCGACGAGATTATAAGCACCATCCTCGATAAAGTGATTGTTCCTTAATAGTTTTTGACATGGATGCCACAGAACTTTTAAAAAAAGTACGGCAGATAGAAATCAAAACGAGAGGACTGTCGCAAAATATTTTTGCCGGAGAATACCATTCCGCATTCAAAGGACGCGGAATGACGTTCTCTGAAGTTCGTGAATATCAATATGGTGACGACATTCGCGATATTGATTGGAATGTGACCGCTCGGCACAATCGTCCCTACGTAAAGGTCTATGAGGAGGAGCGCGAGCTAACCGTAGTGCTGCTTGTCGACGTGTCGGGAAGTGGTAATTTCGGTGCGGTAGGCTCTATCAAACGAGAGCAAATTGCGGAAATTGCCGGCACACTCGCTTTCTCCGCCGACCAAAACAATGACAAAATCGGCGTGATTTTCTTCTCTAACAAGATTGAAAAATTTATACCGCCGAAGAAGGGTAGAAAGCATGTGCTGTTGATTCTGCGCGAGTTGCTCGATTTCAAGCCGGATAATAATGGCACAAACATTGAGTTTGCTCTGAAGTTTCTTACCGATGCGCTGAAAAAACGGTGCACAACGTTTATGATATCCGACTTTATCGACGACAATGACTATACTAAGGCAATGACAATTGCCGGCAAGAAGCACGATTTGACAGCAGTGCAAGTCTACGATAAGCGCGATGCTTCAATGCCCAACGTCGGGTTGGTGAAGTTCTATGATTCGGAGACTCAGACGGAAAAGTGGGTTAATACCGGCTCTGCGAAAGTTCGAAAAGCCTACGACCGCTGGTGGTATGAGCGCCAACTTACTATGAGCGAGCGTATGCGCAAATGCAATGTCGATTTTACGTCGATTGCCACCGATGAAGACTATGTCAAAGCATTGATGGCGTTATTTAAACGAAGAGGAGTTCATTAGAAAATATGATTAAAACAATTAAATACACATTTGCTATAATTGCTCTATTGGCAATTTCGACAGCGACGCATGCAGGAAATACTACGTTTAAAGCTAAACTCGATTCGGCTACGTTGTTGATGGGCAACGTCGTGGGAATGCAAATGGAGATTGTTCAAGACAAAGGTAAAACCGGCTACATTTTGGTCAACGAGGGCGATACTCTTACCAAAAATGTGGAAATCGTCGGCTGGCTCAAATCGGATACTTCCGACATCGGCAACGGCAGAGAGCAAATCAATCGTACGCTTATCCTCCAATCGTTCGATTCGGGGCTTTATACCTTGCCGCCGATTTTGTATGTTGCGGGGCGCGATACGTTTAAAACTAATAAACTGACATTAAAGGTTATACCTGTCGATGTCGACTCGCTCAAAGACATCCACGACTACAAGACGACGGAAGACCCCGGCTCGAAATGGTATGATTTCCTACCGGACTTCATTACCGACTATTGGTGGATTTATTTTGTGGTGCTGATTTTGTTAGCTATAGGTTTATACATCTATTATCGCATCAAGAAGGGCAAGCCGATTCGATTGCCGTTTGTGCCGGTGCCCAAGGTATTGCCTCCTTACGAGGAAGCTATGCAGGCTTTGAGCGAGCTTAAAGGACAGTCGCTTTGGCAGAATGGTCAGGAAAAAGAATATTACTCTAAGATAACCGATATTCTTCGTCACTACATCAATCGTCGTTTTGGTGTAGAAGCAATGGAAATGACCACAACTCAAATCCTTGACGTACTTAATCACGAAGATGCCAAAGATGCCAAGTCGGAGTTGAAAGAGATTCTTAATGCCGCCGACTTTGTGAAGTTTGCCAAGTTCCGTCCTTTGGCTGACGAGAATGAGCAAGTCTATCGCTTGGCTACGGTTTTCTTAGACAAAACCAAACCCGTAGAGGCTGCCGACGAGGCTGCAACCTCCGAGAATAAGACATCAACAGATAATAATAAAGAATAGAAAGGTAGAACAATGGAATTTGCAAAACCAATATTCTTGTGGTTGTTTCTCTTATATATACCGCTAATTGTTTGGTATATTTTGAAAAATAAGAAGTCGGACGCCGCAATTCGGATTTCGTCAGTTTCTGCGTTTTCAAAATTGCCGACATCATATAAAGTGTATCTTAAACACTTCCTTTTTGTGGTCCGACTTGCCGCTCTGGGATGTGTCATCATTATCCTTTGCCGACCGCAAACTCACGACAGTTGGGAGTCGTCGAAAACGGAAGGTACCGACATCGTGATTTCGCTCGACGTATCGACAAGTATGTTGGCAAGAGACTTCAATCCCGACCGCTTTGAGGCTGCCAAAGAAGTCGCTTCAAAATTTATCAACGGTCGCGAATCGGACAACATTGGTATCGTTATTTTTGCCGGCGAGAGTTTTACGCTCGTGCCGATGACCACCGACAAAGCTGTCCTTGTCAACTACATCAAGGAGATTAAGATGGGTATGCTCGAAGACGGTACGGCTATCGGCGACGGATTGGCAACAGCTATAAATCGTATCAAAGACGGTAAGGCTAAGTCGAAAAGCATCATTCTTCTTACCGATGGTTCGAACAACACCGGTGTCGTTGCACCGCTCACGGCTGCCGACATTGCCGCAAAATATGGTATAAAAGTGTATACCATCGGTGTAGGTACTACAGGCTCGGCTCTCTTCCCGGTGGGCGTTAACGTGTATGGCAAAGTGGAATACCAACAGTTGCCGGTCGTTATCGACGAAGCTACGCTCAAGAGTATTGCTAACAAAACCGGAGGAAAGTATTTTAGAGCAACAAGCAAGCATGTGTTGAAAGAAATTTTCTCTGAGATTGATAAACTTGAAAAGACAGAACTCGATGTTCGCAAATACAATCAAACTGAAGACAATTATATGCCTTGGGCGCTTCTGCTTTTGGCACTTTTGCTCATCGATATAATTGCTCGCCACACTGTTTTGCGCAACATCCCATAAAAGAGAATTGTTATGTTTTCGTTTGCTTATCCAAAATTATTATATCTGTTGTTCTTGATTCCGATAGTCTTCGGATTGTTCTTGGTATCAAGACTGAAGAGAAAGAAAAACATTGCGCGATATGGCAATCCGGCAGTACTTTCCGGACAAATGCCTGACGTTTCCAAATATATGCCGTGGGTGAAAATCTCGTTGGAAATGTTGGCAATTGCGTTGGTTGTCGTAATGCTTGCTCGTCCGCGCTCTATCGGCAGCAGCAATCAACAAGTGGTAAATGTCCAAGGCATAGAAGTGATGGTGGCTCTTGACGTTTCCAACTCGATGCTGGCATCGTCGACCGACGACCCGCAAGGCATCAACCGCTTGCAAAAAGCCAAACAAATGTTGGAGAAACTTATCGACAAACTTGGCAACGACAAGGTCGGGCTAATCGTTTTTGCCGGTGATGCGTATACACAAATACCTATAACCGCCGACTTTGTCTCAGCAAAAATGTTTTTGGGAAACATCAACCCATCGATGGTGCCCACGCAGGGTACGGCAATAGGTGCTGCAATCAAAATGGCTGCCAATTCGTTTACACCCGACGAAAAGACGCAAAAGTCAATAATCATCATCACCGATGGCGAGAACCACGAGGACGATGCCGTCGGGGCGGCTCAAGAGGCACACGATAAAGGTATTCAAATCAATGTTGTAAGCATTGGTACACAAAAGGGCGGTCCGATTCCTATGGGCGACGGCTCTTATATGAAAGACGAATACGGCAATATGGTAATCTCCGTGCCTAACGAACAAGTGGCTCGCGACGTGGCTAAAGCCGGAAAAGGTGTTTTCGTGTCGGCTAACAATAGCGATGCTCTTTCGACGCTCGATGCTCGGCTCAAAGAACTTTCGAAATCGAATATTCAAAAAACCGTCTTTTCGCCAAGCGACGAGCAGTTCCCGATTTTTGCCTGGTTCTTACTCGTGCTGCTTATCGTGAATATTCTTGTGTTGAATAGAAAGATTTCGTGGCTTAGAAAAATTACATTCTTTTCAAAGTAGATTGATGATAATGAATAAATTATTTATAGTATTGGTAATGCTTTTGATGCCCGTTGTCGCCTTCTCGCAAACGAGCACAAAAAAGGAGCGTAATTATATAAAGGAAGGCAACGCCATGTATCACGACAAGCGTTACGGCGACGCCGAGAAACTTTATAAAAAAGCGTTGCAAGAGAATCCGGCGTCCGATGTGGCGAAGTTTAATTTGGCTACAACCTATATTCGCCAAAGCAATCCCAACGACACGACTAAAAACGGAATTCTTGACCAAGCTCGCAAACTTTACGAAGAAGTAGGCTCGTCGACGAATAAGCAATTGGCTGCCAAGGCTTGGTACGACTTGGGCAACATCAGTTATAATCAAAAAGATTACCAAAAGAGCATAGATTGTTACAAGAATTCTTTGCGTGCAAATCCTGCGGACGACCAAGCTCGTCAAAACCTCCGTCTGGCGCAAAAGCAGTTGCAAAACAATCAAAATAATCAAAACCAAAACAACCAAGATAAAGATAATAAAGACAAGAGTCAAGATAAGCAAAAAGAGCAAAAAGATAAAGACCAAAACAAGAATAATCAAAACCAAAATCAGAATCAGAATAACCAAAACAAAAATAATCAACCCAACAACGGCATGAGCAAAGATAATGCCGACCAAATTCTCCAAACGATGCAAAACGAGGAGAAAAATACTCAAGATAAGGTCAATAAAGCTCGTATGCAACAAATGAAAAGTGGTCGCCGCACGGGTAAACAATGGTAATTATATTTTTGAACTATGCTTAGACGTTTGTTTTTCTTTTTAACAATAACTACTTCACTAACCGTGTTGGGGGCATCGTTTTCGGTTAACGCCCCTCGACAAGTTATCCAAGGCAATAAGTTTAACATAACTTATGTGCTTGAGAATGCTTCCGGCTCGGGCTTTAAGGCTCCTGACGTAAAGGGATGTAAATTCCTTTACGGACCGTCGGTGTCTCAAAGTATGAGTAGTTATAACATCAATGGCAAAGTGTCTCAAAGTTCGTCGGAATCATATACGATGACATATAAAGCGGAGGCTGCCGGCACGTATAGTGTGGGTGCTGCCACAATCATCGTTGATGGCAAGCATCTGACTACCAAACCTTTCCAAATTCAGGTGTTGCCGCCCGACAAATCCGCACAAGCCAACAACCAACAACATCAGTCGCAAAGCGTTCAAGTCTATGATATCGATACTCAAACTTCCGATAAATCGGTTAACAAAAATGATGTATTTGTAAGAATTATATTGTCGAAAAGTCAAGCATACGAGCAAGAGGGGCTTTCGTGCACTATCAAGTTGTATACGAAATACAACATCCAACAGTTTATGCCCACTCTGCAGCCTTCGTTCAACGGATTTATTTCGCAAGAATTGCCAATCACGTCGAGCATAAATCGCATCGAGAACTATAACGGCGAAAATTATATGGTTGCCGACTTGAAACAATGCATTTTGTTTCCTCAGCAATCAGGAAAACTCACAATCACTTCGGGCAACTACGATTTGACAGTGATTCAATACGAGACCGTTCGCAGTTTGTTCGGTATGATTCGCCGTCCGGTAGAAAAGCAAATCAAGGTTAAGTCCAATAGCGCAAGCATCAACATTCTGCCACTTCCCGAGCCGCGTCCGGCAGACTTCTGTGGCGCTGTCGGTAACTTTACTGCGTCGGCGTCGTTGGTCAACAACAACTTGAAGACCAACGAATCGGGTGCTGTTCGATTGGTGATAAAAGGTACGGGCAATGTGAAAAACATCAAGACGCCGACCGTTACATTCCCGACACAATTCGACGTCTACGACCCGCAAGTCGACGTTAAAGCAAATCCGTCGGGCAATTCACTTACCGGCAGCATGACCATCGACTATGCATTCGTGCCTCAATATGTGGGTAAATTCAATATCGAACCGATAACGTTCTCGGTATTCAATTTAGCTACCAAAAAGTATGAACAAATCAAAGTGGGCGGCTACGCTGTTAATGTGGCAAAAGGCTCGGGTACGTCCGGTAGAGAAGTTAGCCAAAACAACGACATCTTGTTTGTTAAGAAAGGCGACCTGTCGCTTATGAGCGGAAACTATATAATTGTCAATAGTGTTTGGTATCTGATTGCTTACTTGCTTCCGCTCGTCGCATTCGTATTAGTTTTGTTCTTCTATCGCAAGCTCATTAAGCAAAGAGCAAACGTTGCGCTTATGAAGACAAAGAAGGCAAACAAAGTGGCTAATCGACGCTTGAAAACGGCGCGTAGCCTTATGGCAAAGAACAAACGTGACGAATTCTACGAAGAACTCTTACGCGCAATCTTGGGCTATCTTAGCGACAAACTCATAATCCCGGTTTCGGAACTTAACCGCGACAATATCAAGTCGGAACTTGAAAAATATGGAGCGGACAACGCGTCTACCGAAAGCGTAATTGCTACGCTTGACCAATGCGAATTTGCTCGCTATTCAAGCATGAACGACGATTCGGATATGGCTACCGTCTACAACGAGGCGTGTGAACTTATTAACAAAATTGAAAACGTAAAAAAGAAATAATATGAAGCGCTTGATTTTTATAATTGCTGCGTTGGGAATACTTTTTACAACTTATGCGTCAGAGTCGTTGGCAGATAAGGCTTTCAAATCGTATTCTCAAGACCAATACAGCGAGGCGGTTGATATATATAATGAAATCCTCGCCGGTGGCGAAGTTTCGTCCGACCTTTACTATAATCTGGGAAACGCTTATTATAAATCGGGCTTCCCGGCAAAAGCCATTCTCTGCTACGAGCGAGCTTTGCTGCTCGACCCGAACAATGCGGAGGCGCGCAATAACTTGGATTTTGCCAATTCAAAATTAGTCGACACTACTTCGAACGATGAAGATATCTTGGATTCGTTTGGTGCGAAACTATCTAATTTGACAACCTTCAACGGGTGGGCAGTTATTGCAATTATTTCTTTTTTGCTGATTCTTGGTGCTGCAGCTTTGTATATTTTCAATAGCAACGTGTTGCTCCGAAAAGTGGGATTCTTCGGCGGTATCGTGATGATTGTAGTATGTATTGTTTCAAATATAATTGCAGTACGTACTGCAAGCGTAATAACCGATAGTGGCTACGCAATCCTGATGAGCGAATCAGCTACTTTCAGCACTTCCCCACGCGAAGCACAGAACAAATCGGAAGAAG
>SFJG01000017.1 GCA_004555955.1 Bacteroidales bacterium
GAAGCGAAGTCATTGCGCCCTATGAGATTTCCAATCCCCCACGGCTTAGCCCGACCGTCTATGGGCAATATCCGCTCTCGAATTCGACGGCAAAGACGATGGCATCGCTCTTTGGAGCTTCGATCGTCGTCAATGGACAGATTGCCTATGCCTGCGAGTCGCGCGATTTGCAATATACATGTGCGGCGACAGCCAAGATCGACTTGACGGCGGGCAATGCGCGCCTCGCCTCGATCGATCGGACGTATCGAGCGAGCGCCAAGAGCATCGATAATGCCCAGCGACAAATCCGCCAACGCATTGCATTCGAACTCGAGCCAGCCATCATCGTCGCCCAGAATACGGGCAAAAAATCGCTCCCTGCTATCGTATCGTATCCCGTTTTGCGATTCGCCTCAATGCCCGATGCCGATGCCCTCGTCGCCATGCGAAAATGTATCAAACGCATCGACGGCGTGACCGATATCGCCGACAAACGAATAAGGCTTTGCCGCTTGCATCCCGATTTCGAGACATTCTTTGGTGACCCGCACGAGTTTTTCCTTCATAGGGTCGGTTTTGCCGATGATGAACATACGCGACGCATCGGAGTAGTACCCCTTATAGATTGTCGACACATCGACGTTGATGATGTCGCCTTCTTCGAGTATTTCGTCTTCGCTGGGGATGCCGTGGCACACAACCTCATTGATTGACGTGCATACGCTTTTGGGAAAGCCTTCGTAGTTGAGCGGTGCCGGTATGGCTCCATGGTCGACGGTGTAGTCGTAGACGAGTTTGTCGATTTCGGCTGTGCTCATTCCGGCGCGTATTTCGCTTGCTACCAAGTCGAGCACGCCCGTGTTGATTTTGCCGCTTTGGCGGATGCCTTCGATTTGCTCGGGTGTTTTTATGAGGCTACGAGTGGGCACCTCGTGGCCGCGTTGCTCGTAGAACATTATCTTTCTGTCCATTTCGGTGGGTTCCACGCCTTGCGGAACAGTCCACCGTCTTTTGAAAAATTTCATTAACAAGAATTGTTTTTGTCAATGCAAAATTACGCAAAAATCGTCGGATTATTATAGTAAAACGCACTGTTTTTTTAGACGAACGAAGGCGCACCCGCACGGGCACGCCTTCTGAACAACTTATGCAGAAGATTGTTATCTTACAATTACTTTTACGTTTTTGCCTTCGATAGCGACGATATAAATGCCTCGTTCGAGGCTGATTGTGTCGGCTGCCGAAGCGACAAACGATGCCACGCTACGACCGTCGAGGGTTGTAACTAAGACGCGTTTGCCTTGAGCGCCGCTGATTGTCAGCGAGCCGCGACCGCCGGCAACTTTGATGGCGTTGCCTGTCAACGTGTCGACAGCGCCGTCTTCGCCAATCGTTATCGATACGCCGGGCGTTACGTCGTTGGCTGCATTTTGGTCGGTTGCGCAAGTTACGCTACCCTTGAAGGTGTAGGTCTTATGGTTGTCCGACTCTTCGGCGCCGCCGTGGAAGATGTATTGAATGGTTGCTCCTGCAGCGATTTCCTGTCCGTTGGTCGACATCACGATTTCGTCGTCGCAAAGCAGATTGACCTTGTAGTCGCTTACGGTTTGACTACCGTTGTTGTAGACGGTAACCGTAAAGGTTGCGTCGTCGCCGACCATGATAACCTTCGGCGGTTCGATGCTTACGGCTTCGAGGTCGATGTCGTAGTCGGTTGTGCCTTTTTCGTAGACGCGGATGTTGTCGAGGTGGATGTTGTTGCCGTTGCCCGAAATGCCTTTGAACGACAGCATTGCTTGCTCTTTGCAAAGAATTCTCGGAATTTCGATGGTGAATTCTTTCCAACCTGTTTCAGCGCCTTTGACGGGGAATACGCCGAGCGATTGATATTTTTGGTCGTTGTAGGATATTTCCACTTCGAGGGTTTCGGTAGCATCGTTTGCCGATTGATGCAACCAGAACGAGAGCACGGGATGTTGCGCCGAGAAGAGGTCGATTTTTGGCGAAGTGAGTCGAACGACTGTCGGTACCGACATTTCGAACGAGTTGAACGTAGCGAAACCGCTATCGTTGTCTTGCGCAGTCACGTCGGGGTGTGTGCCGGCGTTGGTCAACGTCCAGCCTGCTATATCTCTCGTGCCTTGTACGTACGAGAGTGCCCAAGGCGCATTGTCGAGGCTTTGGTTTGCAAACGATTCGGCGAAAGGCACGGCGTCGTCGGGACCGAGAATGACGTAGTCGGACAGCGCAAATTCGCTTTCGCAGTCGCCATAGACGGCTTTTACGCCGTAGTACATAAATATTTGCGTTGTTGTTGAAGCGTATTCGGTGTCGGTAAATGTTGTCGCGGTAAGTCCTTCTGCGGCAGTTGTCTCGCCAACGCGTACGATGGTGTAGGTGAGTTTCGACGGGTCAAGCTTTGCACCGTTGACACCGGTTGTCGGAGCAGTCCAGGAGAGAACGGCATTTCCGTCTTGTTCGCGGACGGTAAGGTTGGTCACGGGACGCGGAGTGTCGTAGCCTACCCAAACGCTTACTTGCGATTCAATGCCGCTTCCGGCTTCGTTGACGGCAGCCACGCGGTAGGTGTTGGTGCCTTCCGAAGCATTGGTATCGGTCCACGAAAGTTTAGCGCCCGGAGCGGGGTTGGCGAACGTCTGTGCCGGCACGACGCCTTCGCCTTTGTAGATGTTAATGGCTTTCAGCGAGGTGAGTTCCGCGCCACCGTAAGTTTTCGTGGGAGCGGTGAACGAGATGGTTGCCGAGAGCGAGCCGGCGTCGCCTGCCGTTGCAGTGAGGTCGGTTACGGTTGCCGGGCAATTGGCATTGGCTTTTTCTTCGATTTTAATGTCGTCGACGATGAGATAGTAGTTGTCGATAGGACTTGTGCAGTGTATGCCGATGTGGTAAATTCCGTCGGCGGGCACTGTGAAGTCGGCTGTGAAGGTTTCAAAATTATCATCGGTGATGCTTTTCGTCGGAATCAGTGTAGTGCGCAGGTCCGACGGGCTTGTCGTTGTGCCAAGAGCAACTTCGAAGCGTTCGGGACTTTCGCTGTCGAAAGCGCGAGCCTTGAACGTGAGGCGATAGCTGCTTGTCGATTTGTATTCAATCGGCGGAGTAATCAACCAATCGTCGGCTACCGATTCTTTGCTGAAGCGGCATGCCATTGCTTGCCAGTTTGTCTTCCACGCCCAGGTGTTGCCGTCTTTGTTGGCGTCGACGATTGTGTAGCCGAGAACTGCATTTTCGGTGTCGAATGGTTCGAAGTAGGGGAGAGTAAACGCTGTTCCGGTGAAGCAACTGTTCGACGTTGCCGTGCCGCCTTCGCCGTCGGCGGTCGTTGCAGTTACGGTGTAATAGTAGTTTGCTATTCCGGCGGGCAGAGTTTCGGTGAATGTCGTTTCTGTCAAGTCGGTGGCAACTGTTGTTGCGTCGGGATAGCGAACAACTTTGTAGCGGAGGCTTTCGCGGTCGACCATACCGCCGTGAAGACCTTGCGCCGGAGCGTCCCAGGTAAGTGTAGCCACGCCGTCGGCGATTTCGAGCAGAAGATTTCCTACGGCAGCGGGAGCGTCATTGCCCGCCCACTGAGTGCGCACTTCTTTCGGTCCGCAGCCGACGCTGTTTTCGGCGAAAGCCACAATCGTATGCTCTCCGGCAGCGACGATTGCGCTGAACGATACGTTAGCACCGGGTGTAACGCTTTCCTCGTTGGCGAGCACACCGTCGATGTATATTTTCGTAGTAATGTTGCCTGTCAAGGCAGTTCCGTCGAATGCAGTCTGCGGAGCGCGGAAGTCTATTGTGCTCGTTCCGGCTTGATATGAAAGAATCACGTTGGAGAGCGCAGCCGGAGCGTCAAGACCGCGAGTCGGTGCTTCGATGAAGAGCGCCGTGATTTCTTCGCTTGCCGGCATTGCCGATACACGTTCGGCAGCACCGGTGGTTGTGTTTAGCGTGTAGAGTGCCGCTGTGTCGTCGCTATTGGTTTCCGCCCAATAGATGATGTTGGTTTCAGGGTCGACGGTTGCACTTTGGCTGTATTTCGGGCTGAGTCCGGTAGCGCCGATGCGCGTTGCTTCGCCCGTTGTTTTGTCGAGTTTGTAAAGAATTCCGTCGGTTATGCTCACAGCGAAGATTTCGCCGAAATTGTTGGCGGCGATGCACGCCATTTCGGGCAGAGTGGAAATCTTCGACGTTTCGCCGGTGGTCATATCAACGCGGCAGAATTCGCATTTATCCGATGAGTATGGACCCCAAGCAACTGCGTAGAGCGTTTTGCCGACGGGGTCGTATGTCATATCGAAAGCAATGGTTTCGTCAACGTTTGTAAGGATGGGGTTTTGAGCGTACGACCAGTCGTCGGTGTTGAGCACGACGTAGTAGTTGTAGAACGTGCTATAGTCGTCGCTGAACGCCCAAAGACGATAGTGAAGACGGTGGTCGGAATATGCACCGCCGCCGTTTATGTACAAGTTGGGGTGTATGCAAATTTCGGAGAACGAAATCGGCGACGTCGGTTGGAATGCATATACGCCGTAGGGTGGCTCGGTGTCGAGGTCAGCCCACGAGTCGGAATAGATAATGCTTCCGTAGAGCGTAGGCGTCGACGCATTGGCGGTCAACGCTTTTGGCTGAAATTTTGGCAAAGCGTTGATATCGCTGATTTTTAGCGGATTAGTTGGATTTGCCCTCATTTTGGAGGCGAGTCTTGCCGCGGTTGCCGATTTGTCGACCTGGCGTCGCGGCGATGTCGAGATTTGGTTGCCGATGGCTGAGGCGGTCAGACTCGTGCCTACAGTCAACGCAATCAAGACTGTTTTGAGTGTAGATTTCATTGTTTTATTGAATTATTGTTTTGTATGATTTTTCGTTGATTCTTACGATGTAGATTCCGCGGTTGAGGCTGATTGCGGCATTACTCGTGCCGTGAGCAACTCGTCTGCCGGCGATGTCGTAGACGGCGTAACTGCCGTCAGTGACGATGCAAATTCGGTTGCCTTCGGTGTAGACGTTACTGCGGTCGGCGATGGTAGTAACGCTGCCGGAGGGCGTTGTCAGAACTTCGACAACGTTCGACGTCTGCGATTGGCGGTCGCCGGCGGTTGCCGTGACGAAATATCGGTAGAGCGTGTTGCTGTCAAGGTCGGTTACGGTGTACGAAGTTGTGTTGCCGACGGGCAAGTTGCTTACGACGTAGTCGTCGACGATGGCATTGCCGAGTCCGATAGCGACGTCGTCGACAAGCACCGACCCGCTCGCTGTCGGGCTGTTGTAGAAGAGCTGAATGGCGCGGCATCCGGCGAGTGCCTCCGTCGGGCAAGTCCACGTCGACCCCGCATTGTTGTCAATCGCGGTAATTTCGGCGATTTTTGCCCATTCATCGTCGATTAAGCCGTTGACGATTAGCGAGTTTGCGGTGTCGCACTTATAACCTCTAATCCAGAGCGAAAGCGATGTTATGTCTTTGTCGAAAGTCGGCGATTGCAGTTTCATTGCGTTGGATTGGAAACGCAACGATGGTGCCGCTGCGCCGTAGTAGCCGTTGACGCTGAAGGTCGAACTGCACGACGTCGACCAGCCTTCGGGCAACTCCAATTTGTTGGCGAAGTCGGCTGTTTCGATGATGCCGCTGCCCTGTTTTTGAGTGTAAACGCTAAGCAAATAGCCGTCGGCGCTGTCAAGGGCTTGCCAATTGGCTGTAAATGAGTTGAATGACACGTTTGTTGCATCTACAGCCGTCGGGGCAAAGTAGGCGATTCCCGGTTGGTCGGTTGTTGCCGTAGCCGGCTCTGACGACTCGGAAACAGCGATGCCGCGAATTGCCGCAATGCTGATGTAGTAGGTCGTTTCGGGCGTCAAGCCGATAAGAGTCGTCGATGTGGCTTCGATGCGTCGGTTTGTGTAGTCCGCCACGTAGCGATGACGTCCGTTGCTGATGTTGTATACATTAATTATATATGCGTCGGCATCAGCCGTTGCAGCCCATTCGACGTCGATGGTGTTGTCGGTAACGGCGCTGACGGTCGGCATCGCGGGCTTTTGCGGCAGACTGCCACCTACGCCGACGTTGAGCGTGACGGCACCCGAATTTTCGGCGATATAACTCAGCGAAATGCCGGTCGGATTGTTAATCCACGACATAAGCGACGGCGTGGTGTCGTCGGAGAGCGATGTCACGTTGGCGTTGCCGGGGAAGGTGTCGCCGCCGCGACTTGTGTCGGTCTGCACATTGTCTGCCTCCACGATGTCGACGTATTGGTGGTTGGCATCGTTGTTGACGGTGTTGGCATCCCAAACGGATTTTTTATAGTCGATGTGCCAAACAAGCATACCGTGCCCGGGAAGATATGTGTCCCAGCCTTCTAATTGGCGATTTTCCAAAAGGTAATATTCGTCAGCCGACGTTGTGTTGATGCGGTAAGCCGTGTTGCTGTCGATTGTAGGAATGCGCAACCGAGCATCGTCGCTTATCTCAATCGGCTGCAACCAACCCATAAACTCGCGCTCGTAGGCGGTTAGACAAGGTGGCGTTTTGCAATTGTTGTTGTACGAGCCGTGGTCCATAATCGACCAAGTGCCGGGTGTAAAACTTGTAGAAGTCGACGATGTTGCATAAAGGTCGGGGAAGCCTAAGATGTGCATAAATTCGTGGCAGAACGTGCCGATGCCGGTAAGGCTTTTGCCTGTGTTGCCGCTCAACTCGTTCGAGCAGCCGTACGAGCCAATCTGAACACCGTCGAGTCGCAGCGTTTTGCCTTTCGAGCTCAGATTGCTGCTGTGAGGCCAGATTGACGACATGCCGCCGCCTTCAGCCTCGCTGTAGCCCGCATAGAAGATGTAGACGTTGTCGACCCAACCGTCGCCATCGCGGTCGTATTGCGTAAAGTCGATTTCGCTGTCGAGAGCCGTGCAGGCTTCAACGACCATTTCGTAGGCGAGTGCATCGTCGTCGCTACCGTAGTGGCTCATTGCGTATTGCGTCGTGACGGGTCCGTAGACGTCAAATTCCGGGTGAAACTGTCCGCACGAGTTTTCGATGTAGTAGTCGGCGGCGCTGCCCGTTGCTCCGGCGTAGTTGTAGCCCGTGCCGTTGAGCATTGCGTTGAAGTCGGCGGCGCCGTACGAGAGCGATTTGTCGGGAAATTGTACTAACAAGACCAGCGACTTTTGCACACCCGTTTTGGGAAATACCGATACGGTTTTCGTCGGAGCGATGCTCTTCGGCGTGCGAGCCTGTTGCGCTTGCTGCGGAGTTGCCGCGGTGAGCATCCCTCGGCTGTCGGCAACAAGGACGTTGCCGTCGGTGTCGGTATAGAAGTGATGGTGCTCGTTGCCGTGAAGCCTCACTGTTATGGTTGTTCCATCGGGTTGATGGTAGACTATCGGTTCGTTTATAGAATTTATGGCATTAGCCATCGACGCAACCAGCGCCAATGCAGCAAATATGATTTTTCGTTTCATTTTAATAACATTTTCTATAGCGAGAATATCGGAAACAAAGGTAATAGTTTATTCGGTTCTGTGCAATAATATTCCTATAAAATGTGGTATTTTGGTAGAAATTTTGCATAATTGGTCTAAAATTGTTATTTTTTGTTGCAATATAAAGAATATTTCTATAATTTTGCGACTGTAAATTGAATGCAAAATATAAGAATTATTTACATTTTTCGATAAAATGAAAAGAACTATCTTGTTTTTAATCTCGCTGTTTGTTGTAACGCTCGGGATGGAGTGTTATTCAAGCGTGCGAAAGGAGTGTCCGCTGAAGTTCAAATCTCGCAGTCGTGAACAGCTGACCTCTTTCTATTGTGTAAAGCCAATCGACGTCTCAATACCGCGGTTGACTTCGGAAGGCTATACCTCGGTCGGACTTGTCGGCAATGTTATTTCGTCGAAAGGTGCCGGCAGGGGTATGTACGGTTTTAGCGCCGCATCACCCATTACTATGAACAAACTTCTTGCCGGGGTTGAGTTCAACGGCGGTGGAGTTTATGTCAACGGCAAATATTACGCTCAAAATTACGATTACGACAGCAACTACCAACTCACGATGTCGCAATGGTATGTCTACGACGCCGAAACGTGGACGTTGGAGCGCACTGTCGACTGTCCGCTCGACGATTTTTCGTATATCGCAGCCGACAGAACCTACGACCCGACAACCGGTACGGTCTATTCGATTACTTACGATAAAGACGCTTCGGGAACGCTGTTCCTGGCAACTACCGACCTCGCCGACGGAAAGTCGACGTTGATTGGCGCATTCGATAAGAGTGTGTTCTGTTTAGCCGCCAACGCCGAAGGTCAACTCTTTGCAATCGACGTGAATGCAAACCTTTACAGCGTCGACAAGACAACGGCGAAACTCACGCTCATTGCCAATACCAACATTTTCGATAGTTACGAATCCGACTACACACAGTCGGCTACAATCGATTATGCTACCGGCAAAATGTATTGGGCGGAATTTCATACCGTAGGGTGGTTTACCGCAGCATCCGCTCTCTACGAGATAAACACTTCGACCGGAGCAACCACCAAAATCGCCGACATTCCCAACAACGAAGAAATCGTGGGTCTTTGCGTGCCCGACCGTGCTCCGGCAGGTTCGCCTGCCGCAGTTTCCGGGCTGGCGGTGAATCTGGTTCAAGGCGCCACACAGGCTTCGTTCTCGTTCGTATTGCCGACAGTGACGGCTTCGGGCGACGCACTCGATGCCGCGGAATCGCTGATGGTCGAAATTTCGGTCGATAGCGACGTTGTCGACTTGGTCGACGGTCTTCCCGGCGAAAGCGTAACGACCTCGACTTACGACTTTGCTCGCGGTATGCACACAGTGAAAGTTAAGGTGGAGAACGGCGCAGGCATGGGTCCTGCTGCCGGTAAGGTTTTCTTCGCAGGCTATGACGTTCCGGCAAGTGTCGGAGGTCTGAAACTCACCGCAAACGGCTATGAGGCTAATTTGACGTGGTCGGCGCCGACCGCCGGAGCTCAAGGCGGCGCTATTCGCGGCCCGATTACTTACGAAGTGGTCCGCATGCCGGGCAACGTCGTTGTTGCCGAATCGCAACCGGCTACTTCGTTCAGCGAAACGCTCACCGTTCCGGCTTTGTATTCCTACGTCGTTACGGCAATCACTCCCGACGGGCGCAGCGTTTCGGCGCAATCGAATGCGATGGTCATTGCCGACTTCGGCGTGCCTTACAGCGAATCGTTCAACACGGCTGACGCTGCCGGACTCTTTACCATTATAGATAATAACAACGACGGCAAAACCTGGGACTACGACTCCGCAGGTCAGCGCATGCGCTACACCTATGGCGTGAAGTCTGCCGGCGACGATTGGCTCATTACTCCGGGTATCCGCCTCGAAAAAGGCAAATCGTATGCTTTTGCCTTCAAAGTTAGTAAGGAGATGAACTCCTATACCGAAACGATGGAGGTTTACTACGGCACGTCGTCCGACATTGCCTCGATGACAAAAATAGCCGACATCACCGACCTCACCGCTGAGCAACAACACTTGTCATATCTTGTGCCGGCACTTGCCGACGGCGCTCACTATTTAGCATTCAAGGCGACGAGCCCGGCAAATCAATATCGTATTTATGTCGACGATATCAATGTCGTTGAGGAAGGTTATGCCAACGTCCCGGCAACCATCAACGATTTGAAAGTCGTAGCAGGTGCTCAGGGTGCAAACGAAGCAACCGTGACGTTCACGGCACCTTCGACAACCCTCGAAGGCTCTGCGCTCGAGTCGCTCACGCGAATCGAAATCTATCGCAACAACAGCGACGTGCCTATCACGACAATCAATTCGCCCGCTTGCGGCTCCGCTCAATCGTGGACCGACACATCGGTAAAAACCGGTGCGTATGAATATAAGGTAATATCTTACAACGAAGCCGGTGCGAGCGCTGCTGCCACGGCATCGGTCTACGTCGGCATCGACGTGCCCGGAAAAGTTACCGATTTGACGCTTACATTTGTCGACGGCAAGCCGAAACTCACGTGGAAGGCTCCGGCGGCGGGCGTTAGCGGCGGAAATCTTGACGGATTGGTTTCTTACGACGTAGTCCGCGTGGCTAACGACGTGCAAACCACCGTGGCTACCGCTTTGGAGGCTACGGAATTTGTCGACGATTGGACGGTCGATACACAAGCATATCTCTACTACGCCGTTGTGGCAAAAACATCGGCGGGAAGCAGCGAGGCTGCTTATACCAAAGGCATTGTTGTCGGCGACCCGTATCCCGCACCGTTTGCCGAGTCGTTTGCCGGAGGCGTTGCTCAAAACGCTCCCTGGTCGGTGGCTCAAGTCTATGGCATCAACGGCAATTGGCGAATCGTCGCTTCCGGCGAATATCCTTATACCCAACCTCAAGATGCCGACGGCGGTTTGGCTTCGTTCAACGGATACAACGCGCAGGTCGGCAACGTCACTCGCTTGATTTCGCCGATGATTAAGATAGACCATCTCCGAAGCCCGAAATTGTCGTTCTGGATGTATCACTTCAACGGCAACGACGGTTGGCATCCCGACGAAGAGGGTCCCGACTACGTTAAAGACCAACTCGTTGTCGAGGTGTCGGTCGACGGCAGCGACTATCAAGAACTTCGCGACGGCGTGATTGACCTCTATGCCCCCAAAAACGGTTGGGTAGAGCATGTCATTTCGCTCGAGAAATATACCGACAGCAACTATATCAACATCGCTTTCAAAGGCGTTTCGGGTTGGTGCTACAACATCCAAATCGACAATATCAACGTCTTTGCCGACTACGTTACGGAAGTCTCGGCGGTGTCGCTCAGCGGTCCGTCGGCGCTCAAAATCGGCGAGCAAGGCACGTTTGTGGCTACCGTCGCCAACAACGGAAGCGCAAACCTCAACAACGTAGCTGTCCGCTTGAAGAAAGACGGCAAAATTGTAGCTTCGAAGATGCTTCGTTCGCTCGACTCGAAGACGCAAATCGAGGTCGAACTCATTGCGGCTGCAACGCCTGCCGATGCCGGTAAGACGGTCGAATATGTTGCCGAAGTATTTGTCGTCGGCGACGAAAATACGCTCAACAACGTGTCGAAACCGGTTGCCGTAACCACCGATTCGAACGAATTGCCCGTCGTGACCGACTTGGCGGCTGCTGCCGACGATGTCGAAACCGGTAAGGCTGTAACGCTTACGTGGAGCAAGCCCGCCGACGCAGTGATTTTCGACGGCGTGGCTGCTGTGGCTGACGATTGCGAGTCGTATGAACCGTTCAGCGTTTATGGCTTCGGCAACTACATCGTGGTCGACGGTGACGGCAAAAACACCTATTCGGTAACCGACGGCTCGACCTATGCCAACAAGACGACGCCGAAAGCGTTTATGGTGTTCAATCCTTCGCAAATCAGCATCCCCGACTACAAAATGTCGCGCTATCAGCCATACTCCGGCAACCAATATCTCGCGGCATTCTCTGCATCGACGGGTGTCAGTGACGACTGGTTGATTGCTCCCGTGCCCGAGGGCGTCACTTCGTTCTCGTTCATGGCTCGCGCTTCGCAAACGCGCTACGGCAATGAAGATTTCGTCGTGAAATATTCTACCGACGGCACTTCGTCGTCCGACTTCGTGACAATCTCCACCGAGAGCGTAGCCGACGAGTGGACACGCTTTGCTTACACCCTTCCCGAAGGCGCAAAATACGTCGCAATCAATTATGTTTCGGAAGACAAGTTCATGTTTATGGTCGACGACATACTCCTCGGCGAACCCGCTCCCGAATATGCGTTGAAAGGCTATAACGTGTATCGCAACGACGTTCGCATCAATGCCGAACCGCTTGCCGCCGATGCCGTTTCGACCACCGACGCAATCACCGACGACGGTACTTACGTCTACGGAGTAACCGCGCTTTACGAATCGGGCGAATCGCTCTACTCGAACCTCGTCACCGTCGAAAAGCAAGGCGGATTGACGTCGGTTGGCGCTGCGCCGGTTGTATTTGCATCGCGTGGCAGAATCTGCTACTCAGGTGTTGCCGACACTATCGTCGTTTACACTACAGCCGGTGTTCCGGTTGCTTCGTCAGCAAAGGCGAACGGTTCGTTTGCAGTCGCTCCCGGCACTTACGTTGTAAAATCGGGACGTTATACATTTAAATTAATAGTTTATTAACATATAGCATTATGAAACACTTATTCTTAAGGTTTGTTGCTGCAGCCCTGCTTGGGACAGCAACTACAGCCTACGGACAAACGATTGTGTATGAGCAGCATTTCGACACCCAAAGTGCGTTCGACACTATGACGACCGTAGATGCTGACAATAACCATTACAACAACACGCGAGGCGTGTGGAAGTGGAATAGTTACGGCACAAAAGCTGCCTACATCTATCTTTCGACGTATTCTGATGATTGGGAAGCAAACGACGACTATCTGCTGACGCCCGAAATTGCTCTTGAGGCGGGTAAGGCTTATTCGTTGTCGTCGCTCATCGACGGCTACTATTCGTCGGATGTCGCAAAATGTCAGATTGCCGTCGGCACAGGCGACGACCCGACGACGTTCACTGTTTTGTACACTAACGAAAACATCAAGACTTCGACAGGATTCACGGTAGAGCAACAGTTCGAAGTTCCGCAGTCGGGCAACTATCGCATTTCGTATCGCGCCTACGGCGTGGCACTTCGCGTAGGCGACATCGTGCTGACCGACATAGGTTTTGCCGGCGCTCCGGCGGCTGTGTCCGACTTGGTAGCCACGGCGGCTGCCGACTTGTCGCTCTCTGCCGATATTTCGTTCGTGACGCCTACACAGACATCTACAGGCGGTACTCTTACCGCTCTTTCGAAGGTGGAACTCTATCGTGGTGAAGATTTGATTAACACATATGAGGCTCCCGCTCTCGGCGCTACTTTGACGTGGACTGATGCAGCGGCGCAGGCGGGTTATAACACCTACCGCGTCATCGCTTATGCCGACGACAAAGTTGGCACAGAAGCTTCCGTGACAGTTTACGTCGGTCCCGACACGCCGAAGGCTGTTACCGCACTGACTGTCGCTGCCGTAGCCGACGGATTCGCTCTGTCGTGGACCGCTCCGACAAAGGGCGCCGTTCTCAACTCCGATTTGGATGCGAGCGCTTTGACTTATACGATTACGCGCGTTGTCGGCGACGCTGAAACCGTTGTGGCTACCGGCGTGGCAGAAACATCCTACACCGACGCATTCGCTCCTGCCGAACTTACAAAAATTAGTTATAAAGTTGTGGCAAACTACCACGGCACGACGAGTGAGGCTACCGCTTCGTCGTCGCTGATTGCCGGAAAGGCTTCTCTGCCGTTCGAAGATTCGTTCGCAGGAAAGACTCTCAACGAGTATTGGACTATTGATACAAATACGTCTTCTTATGTGTGGACTCCCGTTAGCACGACATCGCGCCTAAACGCATCTCCGGTTGACGGCGATGGCGGTATGCTGTTCTACAACTCATATAGTTCATCCGGAGGTAACTATTGCCGCTTGATTTCGCCGTTGTTGAACATCGCCGACGCTACTTCCCCGATGTTGTCGTTCTATATCTATCACAACAAATCTAACAGCAGTTCTGCCGACCGCGTCGTTGTTGAGGTTAAGACCGACGGCGGTGAATTTACCGAAGTGGGTACTTACAATCGTTACTCAGAAACGGAAGGCTGGGAGCAAGTGTTCATCGATTTGAGCGGTTATAAAACAGCCTCAACATTCCAAATTTCGCTCAAAGCGGTATCCGGTTACGGAACAGACATGGTTATCGATGCCGTGTCGATCTACGACGATGTTGCGCCTTCAGCGCCGAAGCCTGTCGACAACTTTAAGGCTGTGATCACTTCCACATCGACTTATTCGATTAGTTGGGCTGCTCCGACGGCTACTATCAAAGAAAAGCCCATCGATGCCGAAGACTTGACCTACGACGTATGGAGAATCGTCGACGGCGAAGAGACGCTGCTTAAATCCGATTATGCTCGCGAAGAACTCAACGACACTTACGAGCCGCAAGGCTTGCAGAAATTGCAATATAAGGTAGTTGCTCATTACGATGGTCTTGAAAGTGCGCCTGCGCTGTCGAACGAATTGGAAATCGGCTTCGTTGAGATTCCGTTTGCCGACTCGTTTGCCGGAGCAACAATCTCCGACCAATGGACACTTACAACAACGAACACATCATATCCCTGGACTGCTGTTTCGTCGGGTTCAAGCCCGTCAGTATCGCCCTACGATGCCGACGGCGGTATGCTGATGTATAAATCGTATAGTGCACCATCAGGGAACGAGGTTACAATGACTACTCCGCCGCTCAACATAGCATCGTCGGCAAATCCGGTAGTGGAATTTTGGATGTATCACGATTCGGGTTATCTGGCGAAAGAGGACAAAGTAAATGTTCTGATTTCGTGCGATGGCGGCGAATTCCAACTTCTCGATGGTGCCGACATCTTGCGTTATTCCGCGGAAACCGGTTGGACGAAACATTCGTTCTCTCTTGTCGGATATAAAGATGCAGTCTCTGTTAAAATTCAATTTAAAGGAATCTCAGAATGTGGAAACAACATATTTATCGATGCCATCAATATTTACAACAAGGCTGAGTACGACATGGCAGCCGTAGCGCTTGATGCTCCCGAGATTGTTTATACAGGTAATACCGGCAATTTTACGGTTTCGGTTCGCAACAACGGCATTGCTACAGTTGCCGGTACTGCATATCAAGTTGACCTATACAACGGTGACACTCTCGTTACGACGGTCGATGGTGTTGATGTAGGTGTCGATGCTATTGCCGAGATTCCTGTTTCGCTGACTTATTCAGCCTTAGATGCGGCAACCTACAACTACTATGCGGAAATCGTCTATCGTGCCGATGAAGTTGGCGAAAACAACAGCACGGAACCAAAGACGGTTGTTGTTGCCACTTATCCCGCTCCGGCAGTCGACGACCTTGGCGGTAGCATTCAAAACCGCAACAATGTTGTCACTTCGTGGACTGCTCCCGTCAACACTGACGAAGTCGAGCCGTTCAGCCTGACCGAGAACTTCGACTCGTTTACCGAACTCACTTACGATTCTCAGATTGGCGAATTTACAAATATTGATGGCGACCAACTTGATACGCGTGTTTGGTTTGATAGTTATATAACCAAAGGTCCAAAGGGATTCTTTGTGTTCAGTACGAATTTTGTGAATAGTTCCTCTACTGTTTATGCCGCACACAGCGGAAAGAATCTTTTGGTTGCTCTCGGCTCAAGTTCCGGCGACAGCGATGACTGGTTCATTTCTCCCGAACTTCCCGGAACAGGCATTGCCACCTTGTCGTTCTACACCAAGCTGGGTTCGTCGTACGACAAAGGCGTCTTCCGAATTGAATATTCTACGACCGATGCTCAGCCTCAAAGTTTCATACCGTTGACCGACAATGTTACGGTTTCCGGCTATCAAATGACATCATGGACTAAAATGTCGTACGAAATTCCTGCAGATGCTCGCTACGTGGCTATCCATCACGTTTCAGGAACTACCGATTGGGGACTGTTAATCGATGATATTTCAATCGAGACTGAGCCGTTCACGCTCTTAGGCTACAACGTATATCGCGACGGTGCGAAAATCAACAATGAACTCGTAACCGAGCCTACTTATACCGACCTCGATTTGGGTAACAACACTTATAACTACAACGTGACAGCCGTTTACGAAGGCGGTGAATCTGCATTGTCGAACGACTATACCATTACGTTGAGCGATTCGTCGGTTGGCGAATTGAACGCCGACGATGTTCGCGTTGTGGTACGCAACCGCTTGGTGGCTTCGTTCAGTGCCGGTGCGCTTACCGAAAGCCGTGTCTATAACACGGGCGGCGCTCTCGTGGCTCAAGGCTCGGGTTGGATTGCACTCCCGACTGCCGGGGTCTACTTCGTTAAAAACTGCAGCGGTAAAGCAACGAAAATCATTGTTCGTTAGTTCGTCCGCACTTCTCTAAAACGAAACCGACAAGGTAGCCATCCGAATGGCAACTTTGTCGGTTATTGTATTGTACAACCCAACAAAATATAAGTCAACACATTGATAATATCTATAAGGACGGAGAACTTTCTATTGAAGCAACTAACAAGAAATTCTTGTTAGTTCGCCAAGAGGGAAATCGTCAGGACAAACGTCACATTGACCACTATAATCTTGATGTGATAATTGCCCTTGGCTACCGAGTGCAGTCGCAGGTGGCGACAAGATTTCGTCGTTGGGAAACACAACGGTTGCACGAATATATCCAAAAGGGCTTTGCAATAGACGATGAGCGTTTGAAGCAAGGTGGTAATCGTTATTTCCGAGAGTTACTGCAACGCATACGTGATATTCGTAGCAGTGAGCGAAAATTTTACCAACAAGTGACGGATATGTTTGTCAACGATATTAATTTGAAAAAATTTAACTTAATTTTTAAGTAACACAACTTGTTTTCACTGCTCCAATTTGTTGTTTTGTGACGAAAATCAATATCTTTGCAATTGAAATCTCTATAAAGCAACGACTATATGGATAGTATGTATAAAATATTGATGGGTTTGCCCATTTTTCAGGGTGTCAGCCATGCAAAAATCTCCGAACTCATCGAAAAAATTAAGTTCCATTTTCTAAAGTACACCGACGGCGAGACTATTGTCGACGTCGACGAACCGTGTACAAATCTTAAATTCTTGATTTCCGGCAGTGTGCGCCTCGAAACGCTGAACCTTAATCGGCGCATTAAGGTCCTGCAAACATTGAACGCACCGAACATTATCGGCGCTGAGTATTTGTTCGGCAAGCGCACATCCTATCCATATTCGGTAAAAGCGCACCCCGTAGCCGGCTTGATGCAAGTCGAAAAAGCCGATTTCTTGAAAATTCTTAAGTCAGACATCGTGTTTCTCTTCAACACGCTCAACTATCTGTCGCGCAACTCTCAGACGCCCACCGAAGCCGTGCTTTCGCTTACGTCGGGCAGCGTTGCCGAACGTGTGGCGTTTTGGATTGGCTCGTTGACCTATCGCGGTAGCAGCGAAATCGTCATCGAAAGCAAGCAGAAAGATATGTACACAATGCTCGGCATCCAGCGCTCGGCATATATCAACACCCTCGAAGAGCTTCGCGATAAAGGCGTGCTCGACTTTACCTCGGGCGCCGTCTATATCAACGACCGCGACGCCCTGCTCTCCGAAATGACGCTTGGATAACTCTATAGATTCTTCAGTGTGTCGATGCGTTCGAGTGGGTCGGGTGCGTTGAAGACGTAACTACCGGCAACGAGGATGTCGGCACCGGCATCGGCAAGTTTTCGTCCGGTTGCTTCGTTGACGCCGCCGTCGACTTCGATGAGCGCTTTCGAGCCGCTGCGGTCGATGAGTTGACGGAGTTGTGTCACTTTCTTAAGCGAGTTTTCTATGAATTTCTGACCGCCGAATCCGGGATTTACTGACATAATCAGCACCAAATCGACTTGGTCGATGATGTCTTCAAGAACGCATACCGGAGTGGCGGGGTTGATTGTCACACCGGGGCGCATTCCGGCTTCTCTGATTTGCTGCACGACGCGCGACAGGTGGATGCATGCCTCGTAGTGGACGTTCATTATGTCGGCGCCGATGGCTTTGACTTCGTTGATGAATTTCTGCGGCTCAACAATCATTAGATGTACGTCGAGCGGCTTATTGCAAATGTTTTTGAGGTTTTCAACGACCGGAAAGCCGAACGATATGTTGGGCACGAACACGCCGTCCATAATGTCGAGATGGAGCATGTCGGCTTGACTGCGATTTATCATGTCGATTGAGTCTGCCAAGTGGCAGAAATCGGCGGAAAGAAGAGACGGTGATACTTTCATGATTTTTTGTTTTTAAGAGCGTGATAGAGGATGAAAAGGATAACGATAACGCCGATGGCATAGCCTGCCATGTTGAGGTATCGGTTGTAGTGTTCGATTTGGTTTATCAAGTCGTGGCGCGGGATGAATGTGCTGAGCCAGTATCCGAGCAGAGCGAGCACGGTGTTCCAGATTCCGGCGCCGAGAGCGGTGTAGGTGATGAATTTGCCGATGTGCATACGCGCCAAGCCTGCGGGAATTGAGATGAGTTGGCGCACGGCGGGGATGAGTCGACCGATGAATGTCGAAATAGCGCCGTGGCGGGCAAAATATTGTTCAGCATGTTCCACTTTTTGTCGGTTGATGAGGCACATGTGTCCGAAACGGCTATCGGCGAAGCGGTAGACGAGCGGACGTCCAATCCAGATGGCGAGCCAGTAGTTGATGAGTGCGCCGATGATAGCGCCGATGGTTGCGAACACCACAACGAGGACGATGTTTAGGTCGGAGCCTTCGGTGCAGGCAAAGTAGGCGGCGGGTGGCACTACTACTTCTGAGGGAAAGGGCACGAATGAACTCTCTACCGCCATCAGAACGGTAATCCAGAAGTAAGTCAGATGGGATTCAACCCAAAGAAATAAAGTGGTTATGTCCATAATGTGTTGTTATTTGATGATTAGGTTGAATATTTGGTCGGGAGTGTCGACAATTGTTCCGGCGCCGGCTTGGGCAAGTTCGGCGGGAGTGCGGAATCCCCACGACACGCCGACAGAGTCGACACAGGCGCGGCGAGCGGTCTCAATGTCGACGCCGGAGTCGCCGATGTAGATGACTTGCGCTTTAGCAACGGCTGCTTTGCCGATTATTTCGAATACGACAGATGGGTCGGGCTTTATGGGGATGCCGTCGCGTTGACCGCAGATAGCCAGGAAGTTGATGTCGGGGAAGAAGTGCCGAACGAGTTTCTCTGTTGCGTGTTGATATTTGTTGGAAGCCACGGCGATGGCAACGTTTTCGGTTTGCAGGTCTTTGAGCAGCTCTGTTATGCCGTTGTATGGGCGTGTTCGGTCGGTGCAGTGGTCGTTGTAGTAACGAGTAAAGTCCTGACGCAGTTGTGCAACGCGCTCCGGCGAGCGTTCCGATTCTGGTAAAGCTCGCTCGATGAGTTTGTTTACGCCGTTTCCGACGCGCATACGATAGGAGTCGAGCGGATGCGTCGGCAGCTCGTAGCAGGAAAGGGCGTAGTTGGTGGCTGCTCCGAGGTCGGCTATGGAGTCGATGAGCGTGCCGTCGAGGTCGAATATTGCTAATTTCTTCATAATCGTAGTTGGTTAGAATGGGTATCCCACGGAGAAGTGGAATGCGTGGTCGCGGCTGAAGTCGGGATGCACGAGCGGCACGCGTTCTTGCCCGTAGGCGGGGTTATATGCTTTCATACCCAGGTCAAGTCGCAGCAGGAAGTAGTTGAAGTTCATGCGTAGACCCAGGCCGTAGGCAGCGGCGATTTCTTTATAGAATGAGTTGAATTTAAACTGTCCGCCGGGTTGGTTGTCGTAGTTGCGGATAGTCCAAATGTTGCCGGCATCGATAAATGCGGCGAGTTCGAACACCCAAAACAGTCGGGCGCGGTATTCGAGGTTGAGGTCTAGGCGTATGTCGCCGCATTGTTCCATAAACGACGAAACGGAGTTGTTGCCGTTGTATCGGCCCGGACCGAGTGTGCGCACCGACCATCCTCTGACGCTATTGGCACCTCCGGAGTAGAATCGCTTCTCGAAGGGAAGAATAGATGAGTTGCCGTAAGGTATTCCTGCCCCGGCACCCACGTGGAACACAAGCGAATTGCGTCGGTCGAAAGAGTGGTTGAGGGAGTAGTCGAGGTTAAACTTGACATATTGCGAATATTGTATGCCGAACACCTTGTAGGCTTGTGCTTCGGGGTCGCGTTTCGCGTTTGAAAGCCGCGAGATGAGGTTGAGCAAGTTGCCGCCGGTTTCGATACCGGTGCGGAAGGTGTAGACGTTGGGTTGAAAGACGCGTCCGGTTATTCCGTTGGTGTGGCGCTTGTTGGTGTAGTACATCGAGTAGCCCGTGCGCATAATGAAGTGGTCTTCGTAACTATAGCGCAACAGCGGGTTGTCGGGGGCAATTTTGTCGAGAAATTCGTCGGTGATGTTTGGCAGACGGATGTAGTTGACATCGACCAGGTCGAGCACATGGTTTATCATGCTGCCGCGCTCGGTCCATTTGTATTTCCACCCGGCGCCGGCGATGATGCGCGTGTATTCGGGGCGTTCCTGGTAGGTGAACGACGTGCCGAATTCGGTGTTGGCGCGAATCTTTTGGCGGAAACTTTTGTGGAGGAAAGGGAAGATGAATTTCGGGAAGTTGATGTTGACTTCGCCGGAATATTCCGCATATTTGTTGTTGATAAGTCCGGAAACGTCGCCGGAGATGCTTTCGTAGTTAATACCGAGTTTAGTTGTAAGAGTCTCGGAGCCGCGAGCGATGTTGCGATGTTGGTAGGTTGCGGCAACGCCGAATCCGAGGTCGCCCTCTGAGTTTGTTCCTTCGAGCGACACCGACACGGTTTGCGGCTTGCCTTTGGTGAGGAGGATGAATGCGTCGACTTGGAGGTTGCCCTCGTCGTCAGGTTCTGCCGTTTCGAAGGCTATGTTGATGTATTTGAGAATGCCGAGTCGACCGAAGGCTTGGTAGGTTTTGTCGACGTCGGCTGAGTTGTATTTCTCGCCGGGGCGTATGAAGCAAGCGTCTTCGATGATGTTGTGTCGCAGATACCTGTCATCGCCGTCGATAATGTCGATGTTGCCGCGGCGGGTGGTGGGCACATGGCGAAACACGGTGTGGTCGGTGCCCATCGATGCCGTGTAGTTGGTAACGACAAACACACGATGCACATAGAATGGTTGATGGCGGTTGTAGCCTTCAATTCTGCCTTGATAAGGCGGACGGACGTTCATTTCGAGTTCGACCAACTTCGACCCTTGCGTGGTGTCGGCGGTGTAGGTTATGTAGTCTTTTGAGAATCCGAAGTAGCCCATTTGTCGCAAGCGATTGGCGATGTCAATGCGCTGTTGCTCGAGTTCGTTGCGGTCGAACAAGTCGCCGTCGCCGACGCGCAGTTTGGCGTTACCGCCGAGGATTAAGCTTCTGAGGGTGTCGTCGTCTATGTTATACGAAATCGTGCTAATGCGATGCGGTTCGCCGGTGTGCACGTTGTAAGTTACGGCAATTTTGCGCCCGCTTTTGACCGTGTCGACGCCCACGCGAGCGTCGATATAGCCTTTGTTGACAAGCGCAAGCCGCAGTTGCTGCTGTGATGCCTCAGTGAGGCTGCGGTCGTAAATCACCGGCGCTTGCCCGACGCGACGCAGCCAACGGCCGAAGCGCTTCGACGTGTCGCGGCTCGACAAGTTGTAGATGCCCAGTTGGAATTTCAGTCCGCCCAAGATTTCGTGGTTCGGCGTCTGACGCAGGTAGTTGTGCAGCTCTTTACGACTCATTTCGTCGCCTTCGACGTTGATTTTCACATCGTTGACGAGGTAACTGCCTGCGGGGACGTGCTTGGTCGTGTTACAACTCGATACGGCGAAAGCAAGGACAATCACTGAGGCTGTCCTAACAATTGCTCTATGTAACCACGTCGATACGCTCATCTACTTCGTTTTGCACTGCGAAAGTACGCCAAAAAGCCCAATTATACAAGCATCTCCGCCGATATCGTGTTTTTTATAACATGCTTTAGCAGCCCTTTTAGTTTTCTTTTTCTTCTTATTTCTTGGCACGATGTTTGTTCTGTTGTACCTTTACACTGAAAAAATTGAGAATATGTCATTTTTTATTAAAATAAAAGAAGTAGTTAAAAATATAGAATCCGGACATTTGGTGGATGCTATCAAGTCGTTGCACTTATTGGCGACTCAGTTTCCGTCGTCGAGCTACGCTGATAGTCTCGACCGCTTGGATTTGTCGTATCGCTATATGCTGAAATATGCCACCGAAGGTGTCGACGACCCGCAGCGTGGCGATATTTATAAGAAGATTTGCGCAGAGTTGAAGCAGATTGCCGAGGATATGGCTGAGGAGATGCACGAACGCACCGGCGACGACTTCTACTACGCAACGCGTGGGCAGATGAGAAACGTCAGTGTCGCTGCGGCGGTGGAGCGCTATCGCAACGCGTTGGCGCAGGTGGCTCTCGGCGGCGATTGCCCCGATGCTGCGAATGCCGTTCGCAATATGGAGTTGGCTGAGGCTGAAGTGTTTAAGGTTGTGTGGACAAGACGCATCTTTGACCACGCCGACCGCACGTTGCTGCTCGACGTAATTGCCGACGTCGCGGCAAGCCGAGGCGTTAAAGAATTGATACTGTCGGCGTTGACGCTTCGTCTGCTTCGCCGATACAGCGAGTGCGACCTTATTATGTTGCTCGACGTCTATTCGTCGACCGACGATGTAGAGTTGCAGGTGCGAGCCATTGTGGGTGTCTATTTCGCTCTTATGGGCGGCGCATTGGCGACGATTAGCCCTGAACTGCGCCTGCGATTGGAAGCAATGGCAGACAACGAAACCTACCGTAGCGACTTGTCGACCGTGTTCTTGCAGATGGCACGCAGTAAGGGCACAACTCGCTTGCGTAAGAAGGTTGTCCAAGATATTGTGTCGAAATTGTCGAATATGGCATCAAAAATTGACCGTAAAGGAGTGCAGTTACAAGTGTTCGACGACACGGAAATGCTCAAGAATCCTGAGTGGATGCGAGCGCTCGAAGAGTCGGGCGTTACCGAAAAGATGATGGAATTGTCGCGCCTTCACGAGCAGGGCAACGACGTCTTTCTTGAGTCGTTTGCACGGCTGAAGAATTACAGCTTTTTCTCCGAAATGTCTAACTGGTTTTTGTCGTTCGACATACACCGTTCGGAGTTGCGCGGAGTAGCCTCCAAAAATTTGGAGTCGATGACCGACGTAATCACCGTGTCCGGTGCTTTCTGCGACAGCGATATCTATTCGTTTATGCTGTCGATAGCCACACTTCCCGACGACAAACGGTCGCTGATGATGGAGTCGATGTCGGCGCAAGCGCAGCAGTTCGGCGAGACGGTCGACGGGGCATTATCCTCGCGCAAGCGTGACCGTCGCATACTGATAAGGCTGTTGTTGCAGAACTATTATCGCTTCTTCGACATCTACGTTCGGCGCACGCATATGGAGATGGTCAATCCGTTCGGTCTTGATACGCGATGGGGCGATTTTTGCTTGATTTGTAACAACATTACCGATACGGAAACTCTACGTCTTGTCGGCGAAATCTATTTCGAGATTGAGGAATACGAAAAAGCGTTGGAGGTGTTTAAAAGTCTCGACCACAACGAGCAAACCGCCGCAACGCTCTATCAGAAAGAGGGCTACTGCCTCGAGCGCATGGGGTCGTATGAGCAAGCCATAGAGAGTTACGACAAGGCGGAACTCGTCAATTCGGGCAACGTATGGACATTGCGTCATCTGGCATTCTGCTATCGCCTTTTGGGTAACTATTCCGCGGCTTTGGCTGTCTATCGCAAGGTGGACGAACTCCGACCCGACGATGCCTCGACAATCAATATGATAGGCAATTGCCTGATGGAAACCGGCGACTTCGACGAAGCGCTGAAATGCTATTTCAAGGTCAACTATTTGTCGCCCAAGGGGGCAAAGTCGTTGCGCCCGATAGCGTGGTGCTCGTTGCGTGCCGCCAAATATGAGCAGAGCATCGACTATTACAATAAGGTAATCGCTACGGCAACTCCCGGCGAAGACGTGTCGATAGATTACGTCAATCGCGGGCACGCTCGTTTGCTCTCCGGCGACGTTAAGGCAGCTACCGACGACTACCTTACAGCCGCTCGGAAGAGTAACATTGCGTTTTTGCAGAAAACGATGACGCTCGACCGAGATATGCTGGTAGCGGCAGGTGCTGATGCCGACCTGTTGAATTTAATTGTTGAGCGTGCTCGATTCGATAATGACGTCTTGGATAATATGTAGACGATTATGTAGACGATTATGTAAAAATTATTAAATATCTCGCACACGTACGTTGCATTTTAACAAAATGCCGTATATTTGTGGCTCTAAATATCAACAAATGAATAAAATAATCAAATTTGCATTACCAATCCTATTGGTAACCCCGACTATGAGTAACGCAGAGAACATATTCTTTAGTGAATTCAAAACCACGCACAACGTTGTGCCTTTCGACCGCATCGACAAATCGTTCTACGAAGAAGCAGTCGACAGCGGCATTAAATTAGGACGACAAGAAATCGATGCTATCGTTAAGCAACGTAGCAAGCCGACGTTCGACAACACCATCGTTGCCCTGGAACGCTCGGGCGCTCTGCTCGACCGTGTGCTCAACACGTTCTATCCGTTGTTGTCGGCTGACGGCGACGATAAAATGAACGAAATTTCGATGGCGATTTCGCCGAAATTGTCCGACTATTCAACCGATATTGCGCTCAACGAAGCCCTTTGGGAACGCGTTAAATACGTCTACGAGCATCGCGACCTCGAGCAACTCGACACCGAAGACCAAATGCTCTTGAAGCGTACCTACGACTCGTTTGCTCGCAACGGCGCAAACCTCGAAGGTAAAGACCGTGACGAGTATAAAGCGCTCTGCGCAGAACTGTCGCAACTGTCGCTCAACTTCGAGCAAAACACCGTTAAGGCAACCGCTGAATACGAGATGTGGCTCAAAGCCGACGACCTCAAAGGCCTTCCCGAAAGCCAAGTGTCGGCAGCTGCCCTTGCCGCAAAACAGAAAGGTAAAGAAGGTGAATATCTCATCACTCTCCAATACCCGTCGTATGCGCCTTTTATGAAATATTCCGAACGCGACGATTTGCGCCGTCAACTTTATCAAGCCTACAACGCGCGGTGTACGTCCGGCGAATACGACAACACAAAAATCCTCGCTCGTATCGCTGAAGTGCGCCTCCGCATCGCAAACCTCCTCGGCTTCGAAACCTACGCAGAGTATTCCCTCGAAAAGACTATGGCGGAAACTCCCGCTAACGTCTACAACTTGCTCGACCGTTTGCGCAATGCTTATGCGCCTGTTTGCAAAAAAGAACTCAAGGAAATCGCCGATTATGCTTCGAAACTCGAAGGACATAAGGTTGAAATATTGCCTTGGAATTACTCTTACTACGCAAACAAACTCAAAAACGAAAAATACTCGTACAACGATGAAGAGCTTCGCCCGTATTTCGAACTCAACAACGTAATCAAGGGTGTTTTCGGACTCGCTACTCGCCTTTACGGTCTTAACTTTACCGAAAATCAGAATATCTCAGTTTATCATCCCGATGTTAAGTCGTTCGACGTTACCGACGCCGACGGCAAATTTGTCGGCGTAATCTATACCGACTTCTTCCCGCGCGACACCAAACGCAACGGTGCTTGGATGACCGAATTCCGTCCCGAAGAAATCGTCGACGGTGTTAAGCAATATCCGCATGTGACGTTGACGATGAACTTCACCAAGCCTACCGAAGACCGCCCGTCACTCTTGACCTATAGCGAGGTAAACACTTTCCTTCACGAGTTCGGTCATGGCTTGCATTCTTTGCTCGCCGACACTAAATATTCGTCGCTGTCGGGCACGAATGTCTATCGCGACTTCGTTGAGGTGCCTTCGCAATTCAACGAAAACTATCTTACCGAAAAAGAATTTCTCGACACGTTTGCTCGTCACTACATCACCGGCGAACCGATTCCGGATGAACTTGTCGAAAAGATTATTCGTTCGTCGCAGTTCGGTGCGGCATACGCTTGCATGCGTCAACTCTTTTTTGGCTATCTCGATATGGGCTGGCACACTATTAAGGCTCCTGTCACCGATGTGCCCGCTTTCGAAGCATCTGTTACTTCTAAAGTTCGGGTGTTCGAACCTGTTGAAGGTTGTATGACTGCTCCGCAATTCACCCACATCTTCTCGGGTGGTTATGCTGCCGGATATTACAGCTACAAGTGGGCTGAAGTTATCGAAGCCGATGCTTTTCAACAGTTCAAACAAAACGGCATCTTCGACAGTAAAACTGCTGAATCGTGGCGCAACAACGTGCTCAGCCGTGGCGGTACGGAGCCTCCTATGACGCTCTACAAGCGCTTCCGCGGCAGCGAACCCACAATCGACGCGCTGCTCGTTCGCGACGGTATCGAGGTGAAAACTAAACAAGTTAAGCCTAAGGTGAAAAGATAATTACGGCTTTTCCGTGGTTAGAGGTTAGAGGTTAGCGACATTTTACAATAACCAATAACCACCGCCTTCGGCGGTTTTCCACTCGATTTGCACTAATTTTTGATAAATTAGGCTGCATCTCGGAAAAATCAAACTGAAAACTATCGTTTTCGTTTGCTTTTCCACTCGATTTGCACTAATTTTGACCTTTGTTTAATAAAAAAAGAGAAAACTATGTTGAAAACTATTTTGTCAATCTCCGGAAAGCCGGGTTTGTTCAAACTGATATCACAAGGAAAGAATATGTTAATTGTCGAGGCGCTTGCCACGAAGAAACGTCAGCCTGCTTATGCTCGCGACAAGATTGTTTCGCTTGGCGATATCGCTATGTATACCGACTCTGAGGAAGTGCCTCTCGGGCAAGTGTTCAAAAACGTATACGACAAAGAAGAAGGCAAGGCTATCGACGCATCGCTCTACAAAACAGAGGCTCAATTGCGTGAGTTCTTTAGTCAAGTGCTTCCTAACTACGACGAGGACCGCGTTTATGCTACCGATATCAAGCGCGTCATTTCGTGGTATAACATTCTCGTAGGTGCCGGCATTACTGAATTTGTCGCTCCCGAAAAGACTGAGGAAGAACCTGAAAAAACCGAAGAATAACACCTGAATCTTATAACAGGGCTGCACTCGTAGTATAATAATCAATGCGCGTGTAGCCCTTCTTATTTTTATTATGAAGCTCAGACGTCGCACCATGTTAATCGGCATCGTCGTTGCCTCGGCGGCGATGATGTTTACGGGCTGTCGCTCTTCCAAGCCCGACAATAATCGGGATAAGGGCGGCACTACCGTTTCTGTCAAGCGCGAAAATGCCGAACTATCTCGCAAGTTTGGATTTTCGGTGACCCGCGACGACAACACGGCGCTCTATAGCGAACTCGCGACGTGGCTGGGCGTGCCTTACAAATATGCCGGTAACGACCGTCGCGGTGTCGACTGCTCGGGCTTGGTTTGCCAAGTCTATCTAAAAGTGTATAACAAGAAGTTGCAACGCAATTCGGCAAAAATCTACGAGCAAAATTGCCGGGAAATTGCGCGAAAGAAGTTGCGCGAAGGCGATTTGGTATTTTTTGCCACCGGCAAAGACAAGCGACGCATTTCGCATGTCGGCATTTACCTGAAAGACGACCGATTCATCCATGCCTCGTCGAGCAAGGGCGTTGTGGTAAGCAGTCTCGACAATCCCTATTTTGTGCGTACTTACATAGCCTCCGGGCGTGTCGAATAGCGCCGGGCTACGGTGTGTTGCCGGCGGCGATGTCGACGATGCGGATGCCCGTCTTTCGGGCTTCCTGCAGCAATTCGTTGCGCTTGTCGTCGTAGACCTCGTTGGCAAGCACGATGCGTCCGGCGTCGTAATAGTTGCGCAGGTCGCCAAGTGTGCCGTAGAAGTGTTTGGTGATAACAATGGTGCCGATTCGTATGCGTTTGGCAGGGCGATGCAGTCGCTTTGCGATGTTTCCTTCGGCGAAGACGAAACTCGTTCGGTTGTCGATGAAATAAGGATGTCGGTAGTGTAAGTTGTCGACCGTGGTATCTGCCGTCAGCCGGTGTATCCGGGTGATGTGCATACGGTTTAAAAATTCTTGCGAATAGGTTAAGAAATTCTCAATTTCGGCGGAGTCGACTGCCGAGTCTGCCAAGTATAATGTGTTGCCGCGATGGATTGCAACGACGGTAGAATTGTAGCCGTTGGAGATGTATTCGCCTTCGGCGGGTGTCGTTGATGTTTCGATAGCCCATGTGATTACGCAGCCGACAACGAATACCGACGCCACCCATAAGAGTCGGGGGTTGCGGCGATTGTTGAGCCACAGACCTACGCATAAGGTTGCAACGCCGAGGCATAAGGCTGTCGATGTGGGAATGTATAAGCCGCTGACTGTCAGGTTGCCAATGTTGGCAAGCGCTTGCGATAGTCGGTCGAATGCCGTGTAGAGATAGTCGGTCGATATGACCAAGACGCTGATTCGCAAGCCGATGCCGGCAAGAAGCGTGGTCAGCATACCTATGGTGATGAAAATCGGCAATAGCGGAACAACGATGATGTTGGCTGCCAGGAACGCAAGTGGGAACGTGTGGAAGTAGTAGATGGTGAGAATCGCTGTGCCGAGTTGTGCGGCTATTGAGGTTGTAATCAAGCCAATGATGCGCGCCTTCATCGTTTTTGTATCGTCGGGTCGGAATGCGTTGGCAAATATGATGATGCCCGTCACTGACGCATAACTGAGTTGGAATCCGGCGTCGAATAGCGATGTCGGGTTGACCAGTAGTGTGAAAAACGCAGCGGCAAACAGGGCGTTGACGATGCTATGCTTGCGCAGTGCCAATATCGACACTATCATAAACGACGACATAACTGCGGCGCGCACTGCAGACGGCGACAGTCCCGTGGCGAAGGTAAACCACCAAACCGCGGCGAGCGTCAGCACGAGTCGAAGTCGGCGCATCTTTAGGCGGTCGAGAAAGCCGAGCATCCATGCCACAAGCATCGACAGAATTGCGATGTGCAGACCACTCACGGCGAGCACGTGGGCTATGCCTGCTCGCGAAAAGGCAAGGCGCGTGTCGTCGTCGATATAAAATTTGTCGCCGGTGAGAATTGTGATGAGGAAGTTTGCCGTCTTGTCGTCGAATCGAGTCCGATAGACGGCATCGACAGTGGCGCGGCGAAAGTCGTCAGCCAACGGTCGGATGCCGCTTTTGCGACCGATGGCGGTGTATCGATTGCGCTCTATGTAAAGTCGATAGAGAATGCCTTTGTTTTTGAGATATTTTGCTTGGTCGAAGCAGTAGGGCAGAGTTGGTGGCGCAATTGGCTGCAGTCTGCCGTAGCCGACAATGCTGTCGCCGGTGTGAATCTGATAGTCTGAGCCTTGCAGATTGACAATCAGTCGATGGCGTCTTCCGTCGATAGTAGCATCGGCATCGACTGTCGTTATGGCATTTCCGTGTGTGACTGAGCGGGCAACGAATGTGTAAATCTTGCTTTTGTCGAAGTGCTCGGGAGTCACCGTGTTGGGGCGATTTGCAACGAAACAACCTATGCCGGCGGCAGAGAAGAGCAGAGCGTAGCCCGGGCGATAGAGTGCGGTCAGCTGATAACGCCGTAGCGGTGCATGCGCAAACCGAGGTGTCAGGCATAGCCCGATGCCGATAACCGCCAAAATCGATGTCGCAATCAGCCCTGCGCCATGGTTTGCCATGACTACTCCGAGCGCAAAGCATACGGCGATGCCGACAAATGGATGGCGGTTAAGTTGCAGCATGTCATTTAGTTACATATTCCAAATGCGCCAAGATTCGAGTGCTTGTAGAATCAGCATTTCGAGTCCGTTGCGGGTGGCTGCACCATTGCGGGCTGCTTCGTGCAGAAAGCGAGTCGTTTCGGGGTTGTAAACAAGGTCGAAGCACACATAGTCGGGCGTCAACAGTGAGTATGGAATGTCGGGCAGTGTGTCGACGTGAGGATACATTCCGAGCGGGGTGGTGTTGACAATCACTTGATATTGCTTGAACACCTCTTCTGTCAGGTCGGCATAGGTCAGCACACCGTTGTCGGCGCGGCGCGACACATAGGTGCTTTCCAGACCCAAGTCTTCGAGTCCGCAACGTACGGCTTTCGAGGCACCGCCGGTGCCGAGTATCAGTGCGCGGCGATGTCGGCTGTCGAGCATCGGGCGTATTGACTCGGTAAAGCCGACGATGTCGGAGTTGTAGCCGCAAGTGCTGACCTTGCCGTCGTCAGTGCGCTCAATCTTAACCACGTTGACGGCGCCTATGCGTTGTGCGGCGGGGTCGATGCGGTCAAGGTACGGCATGATTTGTTGCTTGTAGGGTATTGTCACGTTTAGCCCGTCGACTCCGGTAGCAAGCACTTTGGAGATTCGCGAAATGTTGTCGATTTCGAAGTTGACATATTCGGCATCGATGCCTTCGTTTGCAAACTTGCGCGCGAAAAAGTCTTTCGAGAATGAGTGTCCCAGGGGATAGCCCACAAGGCCGTATTTTTTTATTTTATTTGCCATCGTACTGTGATTTTATTAGAATGTTTTGGCTGTCTTGATAGTCTTTGTCGTTGAGCATCTCAAACGGACTGTCGTCGACTGCTTTCAAATATCGTTCTACAATTCTCAGTCCAATCCAACGGCAAGCCATTCCGGGCGAAGCGTCGGTGAAAGCCACCGTGTATGGAGCGGGGTCGAGATAGCGTGTTATGGTTATTTCTTCTGTGTTGTATAAGTCGTCGTCGATGAGGAGTTGTGCCCAAAGCTGACTTTCGTTGTCGCAGCACCATTGATATTTCTCCGGTATGATTGAGAAATAGGTTGCCTCGTCGAAGTTCGGCACAATCTCGGCTGCTGCTGCGGCAATTACACCCTCGTAGACCATTCTCTCGAGCAGTGTGTTGACCTTTGAGATGTATGGGTAGTGACTTTTGAGAATGGCTTCGCATACGTCGTAGGCAATCTTCGCTCGTGTCTTGAACGCTCGACGGTATTCGGGAAACGACTCGTATGCTTCGTAGTCGCTGCCCAAGTAATGGTTCAAGCCGATGATTAGCGTGCTGTTGTCGACGAGGATTGACTGATTGTAGGGGATAATTGCCGAGAAAACGCGTGGAAACGCTATTTCGCTTTTTTCGCGCAAAGCGCTTGCTTCGCAGCCCAATGTGGTCTCCAAATCGCTTACGTCGGCATACTGCTTTTTAACTTCCGGGGTGAAAAAAATTGTGGAATTACGGTTCGCAAAATTCTCCAATATGGCATATGGGTCCGAAATCGTGTCGACCAAGCCAAGATACAAGTCGATTACCGGCTCGTATTGTTTTACAAACCGTATTCTCTCGGCAGTGTCGAGTTGAGCAAAACGGACGATGTCGAGGTCGAAGCGTTCGATGCTAACCGGCTGACATCTTGTGTGTTGGCAGGAGTTTAAGGTTGCTCCGAGTAGAAATATCAGGGCTATTGCCGGTAGTTTTCTTAATAACATAAATGGTTTGTTTCTTTCGTATTCGGATGTTTGGTAGCGCAAATGTACAAATAAAATTTGCTTTATCGGCGCTTTTTCGCGCGATAAGCACGAAATTTCAGTGAAAAATTATCAATAACCCATAATCGACAACCCTCGCCTTTGCTGATAATAATTTGCTTTTCCGCTCGATTTGCACTACTTTTGCACAAATGAATAGGCGAATTCTACATATAATACTTTTCGTGGTGGCAGCATTGACGTTTGCCGATGCCGCGGTTTATGCTCAAAGCAAAAAATTCGTCCTCGTTGTCGATGCCGGACACGGAGGAAAGGATTACGGCGCTTTGGGTGTCAAATCCAACGAAAAGTCTATCAATCTGAACGTTGCACTTCGCCTTGGCAAACTCGTAGAAGAGAATTTCGACAATGTCAGTGTCGTATACACGCGCAGCACCGACAAATTCGTCTCTCTCCAAGAACGCGCCAACATTGCCAATCGCGCTCATGGAAATTTGTTTATTTCGATTCATACAAACTCTATCGATAAAAAGAATAAGGCACGCACGCGCATTAGCGGCTCGTCGACCTACACTCTCGGACTGCATCGCACCAACGACAACTTCGAGGTGGCAAAGCGCGAAAACTCCGTGATTTCGCTCGAAGACGGCTATAAGATGACTTATCAGGATTTTGACCCGAATTCGACAGAGTCGTACATCATCTTCGAACTCAACCAAAACCGCCACGTCGACCGCAGTATCGACCTCGCAACGAAAATACAACGCCGATTTGCCGACGCCGGACGCAAAGACAACGGCGTGCGCCAAGCCGGATTTCTCGTGCTGGCAAAGACGTCTATGCCGGCTGTGCTTGTCGAACTCGACTACATCTGCAACCCCGACCAAGAAAACTTCTTGACAAGCGACGACGGTCAGCAGCAACTCGCGCAAGCCATCTTCGACGCTTTTGCCGACTATTACGCTGCCAATGCTCGCTACGCCGATACGCTTGCCAAGTCGGCTAATAAAACGGACAAATCGCATACCGCTCCGAAAAAATCAGACGAGAAGAAAAAGACGCTGACGATATCGCCCGACGACATTGTCTACAAAGTGCAATTTATCACTTCCGCACAGCGTTTGTCGATGCGTAGCGCCTTGTTTAAGGATATGGATATCGACAAGATTAAGTCGTATAAAGAAGACGGACTATATAAATATACCTACGGAGAAACGCTCGACAAAAACGAGGCAAAGCGCATGCTCGACATCGTTCGCCGGCGCCATCCGGAGGCTTTTATCATTAAATTAAAAAACGGAAAAAGAATAAATTAAGAATATGAAACGCCTATTTTCAAAAGAATTACTCATAGGATTTATACTACTGCTCAGTTTTGCAGTCCTCTTTGTAGGAATCGATTATCTTAAAGGTATCAACGTGTTTAGAGCCG
>SFJG01000100.1 GCA_004555955.1 Bacteroidales bacterium
AACAATCGCCTTGAAAGCGGCAGGATTGTTCATAGCGAGGTCGGCAAGCACCTTGCGGTTGATTTGGATGCCTGCTTTGTGGATAAGACCCATCAACTTCGAGTACGACAAATCCTCGAGACGAGCTGCCGCGTTGATACGTTGAATCCACAATGCGCGGAAATTGCGTTTTTTGTTCTTACGGTCGCGATATGCGTAGGTAAGACCCTTCTCCCAAGTGTTCTTTGCTACGGTCCACACGTTTTTGCGGCAACCAAAGTAACCTCTTGTGAGTTTCAAAACTTTCTTTCTCTTAGCTCTTGATGCTACGTGATTTACTGATCTTGGCATTTTTTCTTTGTTTTTTGGATGTTAGCGGCTTACGCTCTTTTTTGCTAATCACCCGGTTAATAATTCAATTAAATCTCTGTAATTAAAAGTAAAAAAAGCGAACTTACTTACCACCGAGGAGTGCGCGCACATTGTTGATATCGGCTGTTGCCAACGTCGTGAAGTGGCGGAGGTTTCTCTTTTGCTTCTTGGTCTTCTTTGTCAAAATGTGACTTTTGTAAGCATGTTTTCTTTTAATCTTTCCTGACCCGGTAAAGGTAAACCTTTTTTTTGAACCGGAATTAGTTTTAACCTTTGGCATTTTTTTCTTTTTTAAATTACTATATGATTTACTTTGTTTTTAAAGCCTTCTATTATTTTGCTTTTTTGGGCGAGAGCATAATTATCATGCGCTTACCTTCCAAAACAGGCATTTGTTCCACCTTGCCGTAGTCTTCAAGGTCGTTTGCAAATCGCAACAAAAGCACTTCGCCTTGCTCCTTGAACAATATCGAACGTCCGCGGAAAAACACATAAGCCTTTACTTTTGCGCCTTCTTTCAAGAAGCCCATCGCGTGTTTGAGCTTGAAGTTGTAGTCGTGGTCGTCGGTTTGTGGTCCGAATCGAATCTCTTTGACAACCACTTTGGTCGACTTCGCTTTTTGCTCTTTAAGGCGCTTCTTCTGCTGGTATAAGAACTTTTGATAGTCCAAAACCTTGCAGACCGGAGGATTTGCGCTTGCCGATATTTCTATCAAGTCAAGCCCTTGCGATTCGGCTATGTGCAACGCTTCGGCTATGGGATAGACTCCCTGCTCTACATTATCGCCAACCAATCGCACCTCGCGACTGCGAATTTGCTCGTTGATAGCAAATCCGCCTTTCGGGCCTTTATTGTCTTTCTTCTGGTCGCGGGCATTGTTCGGTTTTTGCCCGGCTCCTAGTGGTGGTAGTTTTGCCATTAAATGCTTTTAATAGTTTGTCATCTCCTCTATTTCTCGAGAAAAATTCTCGGCAAAGGTACTGATTTTTACTGAACCCTTATCGCCTTCGCCTTGTTTTCTTACAGAAATTTCACTATTTTTAACTTCTTTCTCTCCTACAACGAGCATATAGGGGATGCGTTTGAGCTCATTGTCGCGGATTTTCTTTCCGATTTTCTCGTTTCTGTTGTCGACAATTGCGCGAATGCCCTTTTCGGCGAGGGTCTTGCGAACCTCTTCCGCGTAGTCGTTAAACTTCTCGGAAATCGGCAAAATAACTGCTTGCTCGGGAGAAAGCCACAGCGGAAGAATTCCGGCTGTATGTTCGAGCAATACGGCTACGAAACGCTCCATCGAACCGAACGGCGCACGGTGAATCATAACCGGGCGGTGTTTTTGATTGTCGGAACCGGTATATTCGAGTCCGAAACGCTCCGGAAGGTTGTAGTCTACTTGGATTGTACCGAGCTGCCAACGGCGACCGATGGCGTCTTTCACCATAAAGTCGAGCTTCGGTCCGTAGAATGCAGCTTCGCCGTATTCGATGCGTGCCGGCAAGCCTTTCTCTTGGCACGCTTCTATAATGGCTTGTTCTGCCTTATCCCAGTTTTCTTCCGTTCCGATATATTTTTCGCGGTTCACTTTGTCGCGCAACGAGATTTGTGCCTCAAAGTTTTCGAATTTCATCGAGCGGAACACAATAGAAATAATGTCCATCACTCGCAAGAATTCGTCTTTTACCTGGTCGGGGCGACAGAAGATGTGAGCATCGTCTTGAGTAAAGCTGCGCACGCGAGTCAATCCGTGCAACTCACCGCTTTGCTCGTAACGACAAACCGTACCGAATTCGGCGATACGCATAGGCAACTCTTTGTAGGAGTGCGGCGTATTCTTATAAATCTCACAGTGGTGAGGGCAGTTCATCGGTTTGAGGAAGTATTCTTCGCCTTCTTCCGGAGTATGAATCGGTTGGAACGAGTCTTTTCCGTATTTTGCATAGTGACCGGACGTGACATAAAGCATCTTGTTGCCAATAGGCGGAGTAATCACCTCTTGATAGTCGTAACGACGTTGGATGCGGCGCAAGAATTCTTGCAAGCGCAAACGAAGTTCCGTACCTTTCGGCAGCCACAACGGAAGACCCTTACCAACGGTTTCGGAGAACATAAAGAGCTCCATTTCTTTACCCAACTTGCGGTGGTCGCGTTTTTTGGCTTCTTCGAGCATTGTCAGATATTCGTCGAGCATCTTCTTTTTGGGGAAAGTGATACCGTAGACGCGTACCAACTGGTTGCGTTTCTCGTCGCCACGCCAATAAGCACCGGCGAGCGACAACACTTTAACTGCCTTGATAGCACCCGTATTGGGGATGTGCGGACCGCGGCAAAGGTCGGTAAAGTTGCCTTGTGTGTATGTTGTGATGTGGCCGTCTTCGAGCTCGGAGATAAGTTCACATTTATATGTCTCACCTCTTTCGCCGAACATAGCAAGTGCGTCAGCTTTAGTGATGTCTTTGCGAACTATTTCCTCTTTCTTGGCAACGAGTTCCATCATTTTCGCTTCGATTTTCGGGAAATCGGCTGCTGTGATTGAATTATCGCCCGGGTCAATGTCGTAGTAGAAACCGTTTTCGATAGCCGGACCTATGCCGAAACGCACTCCGGGATAGAGTTCTTGGAGCGCTTCTGCAAGCAAGTGCGCCGACGAGTGCCAAAATGCATGCTTACCCTCGACTGAGTCCCACTTAAACAATTTCAATTCGCCGCCACTTACAATCGGGCGTGTCAAATCCCACTCTTCGCCATCGACTGTTGCTGCCAATACATCGGCTGCCAAGCGAGGGCTGATACTTTCTGCAATCTGAAGAGGTGTCGTTCCTTCTTCGTACTGCTTGATACTTCCGTCTGGAAATTTAATGTTCATATCTGTTTGTAAATTGTTAAATAATAGCGTTAATACAACGAACGCCTAATTCGATTGCAAAAGTAGTGCAAATCGAGTGAAAAAGCAAAACGAAAACGAAGTTTTCAGTTTTGTTTTTCCGAGATGCCGCCTACTTTATCTAAAAGTAGTGCAAATCGAGTTAAAAATTAATCTTTAACCGCCAAAGGCGGTGGTTATTGGTTATTGTGAAATATCACCAACCTATACCCTACAATCCCACTTCACCGATGTTACAATTTTCGCATTCTTTTGAGCACGTTGTAAGATGTCATTATACCGAGTTCGCCGGCTTTCGACAGGTCGCTCATCCCGCGTTCGTTATTTCCGAGTTGAATATAGGCGATGCCGCGGTTGTAGTAAGCTTCGCCGAAATCGGCGCGCAAGTTGATTGCCGACGTAAAGCACGAAATTGCCGACGTAAAGTCGTTATGCTCCAAATAGATTGTACCTTTATTATAATAAGCGTAGACAAGGTTTGGCGACAGTTCTATCACTTTGTCGAGGTCGGCAATAGCAATTCGTATGTCCTGGCGCTCGCGGGTAGCAGCAATTTGCGACGACTTTTCGGCAACGGTCGACGAAATTTGTTCGATGGCACTCTTACGATACATTGCCATTGCTCGGGCAAAATATGCAAGCGCAAAGTCTGGACTCAAGCGAATGGCTGCCGACAAGTCGTCGACCGCCGAATCGAAATTACGCACCAGCATATGGCTGATTGCTCTACCGAAATAGTCCACCGGACGTCGTCCGTGACTTTCTATCATCGATGTATAATGGCGAATAAGTTCAAACTGCAACTTGATTTGCTCTTCGCTGAGATTTCCAACGGAGTTGGTCAGATAGAGTTTGTCGCGAAGATAGTTTTTGGCGTTGATAATATCAACTTCTTTTTGGTAGTACGAGTTGAGACGCAATTCCGTGGGGCGGTCGTAATATGACAGCGTATACATTGGCAGCGGCTCAATGGCAGCAACCCGGTTTTGCACTTTTCCACGATATTTGTTAGCATATTCGGGCTTTACGCTGTTGTCGTTTTCGACAGCCACAAGTTGTTTGAATCGCTGAGCGGCTTCTTGCTCGTCACTGAGGGCTTTTTCTTTGCTGTCGTATTCGTCTTTCGACTTCTTTTTTGAGAGCCCGCGCCAATGATTGTAGTCAGCCTCTCCGCCTCGCATATCGCCCATCAATCGTTTGCTCTCGCTACGCAGATAGTAGAGCATCGACATATTGGGGAATTTTTCGATAACCCGGTTGAAATCGGCAACCGATTTGGCATATTGACGCGTCTTTTGATAAAGCTTGGCACGGTTATAGACGGCAACAATGTTCGACGGGTCTTTGTCGATGACCAGCGAAAAATCTTCGATAGCTTTGTTGTTGTCTTCCACTTCCATACGAAGCAGACCGCGATTGAGGTGCGCTGTTACGTTGTTAGGTTCCAAATTGATAGCATAGTCGAAGTCGGACATCGCACCGAAGTAGTCGTCGAGTTGATATTTCAAGAATGCACGATTGACAAAGAGGTCGGCATTTTTCGGGCGCAAGGTGATAGCGCTACTGAGATCGTCGACTGCTTTTCCGTAGTCGGATTTATTTTTTATCATTATGTCAGCGCGCATTATAAACGCCTCGGCATTGTTTGCGTTGAGTTCAATGCATTTGCCGATTCGGTCGAGCGCACCAATAGTGTCGCCTCGTTCGAGCCGAAGGCTCGCCAATCCGAGGTAAGCGTTGTCGTATTTCGGATAGATTTGCAAGACGCGGTCGAACGTCTTTTCCGCCCCGTCAAAGTCTTTCACGTTGGTTTGGGCAACTGCTTTGTTTAATAGGAATGTCTTGTTCTCGGGCAAGTATTTCAGCCCGAAATCGTAGTCGATAATTGCCAGGCTGTCTTTTTGCAAAGTTTGCCGCGAGATGCCCCGCACCTCGTAAGCGTCGACAATAAACGGATTGCGCTCTATCGCCAACGAGCAATCGGCTTCGGCTCCGCTATAGTCTTCCAGATAGAATTTCGCAACAGCCCGATAGAAATACGGGTCGGCAAGATATGGCTTGACCTTGATTACTTCGTTGAAATACTGAATCGACAGCAGATAGTCCTCAAAGTAGAGCGCATTGCGACCTATCGTCATTACCTTGTCGGTATCGATTTGTGCTGAAGCCCTGCCGGGAATCAGCACACTGATTATTGTTATACTTATATATAGTATTCTTTTCAAAACATTCATACGGCAAAAATAGAGCAAAAATGCGACAATACGCCTATAAAATGTCTTAAAAGTAGCAAATCTTTTGCATATTATAAACAAATTGCTTACTTTCGTTGTTAAATTAACAATTAAAATAATGTTTAGGTTTGTATGGAACATATAGTAATTATTGGTGGCGGTTTCGCCGGAATTAATGTTGCAAAGCGCCTCGACAAGCGCAAATATCACGTCACTATTATCGACAAGAATAATTTTCACAGCTTTCCTCCCCTATTCTACCAAATAGCCTCGTCGGGTATCGAGCCCGGAAGCATTTCGTTCCCGTTCCGACGCGAAATGCGAAAGCTCCGAAATACCGATTACCGCTTTGGTAAAGTTAAATCTATCGACACCGATTCACAAACAATTACTACGGAATTTGAGCAAATACGTTACGACAAACTTATAGTAGCCACCGGGACTACCAACAACTTCTTCAACAATCCGGATTTGCGTACGAAAGTTCACACTCTGAAATCAACAGCCGAAGCAATACGACTGCGTAACGAGATTCTTGACCGCCTCGAACGCGCTTGTATCACAACCGACGTCGAACGTCGTCGCCAATTATTGAGTTTCGTTGTTGTCGGAGGAGGTCCTACAGGTGTGGAAATTGCCGGCGCGTTAGGCGAAATGAAACGCTACATTCTCAAAAAAGAATACCCCGAAATCGACAAGTCGGAAGTAAGAGTTATTCTCATCGAAGGAACAGACCGTTTTTTGCGCACTATGAGTGAGCGCGCATCCGCCGATGCGGCAAAATATCTTGACCACTTAATGATTGAAACCCGACTGAACTGCTTGATGGAATCTTACGAAGACAACACTCTGCATTTGTCGACCGGTGAAGACATTTATTGCGAAACTCTGATATGGACTGCCGGCGTTACAGGAAACGTCATCAACGGTCTTCCCACCGATGCCATTGCTCGCGGCAACCGACTCGTCGTCGGTCCTGATTTTGTTGTCAAAGGCACGAGCAACGTCTACGCTATCGGCGACATCGCTATGCTCTGCGATGACTCACACCCAAACGGATATCCCCAAGTGGCTCAGGTCGCTATTCAGCAAGCAAAGTATCTCACTTCGATTCTCAACGGCAAATCGAACGGCTTGCCGTTCCGCTACGTCGACAAGGGCTCGATGGCAACCATCGGCAGAAACCGTGCCGTGTGCGACTTGAATTTTGCTTACCTCTACGGCAGACCGGCTTGGCTAACTTGGATGTTTATCCACTTGATTTCAATTCTTGGTATGCGCAATAAAGCAAATGTTTTGATGAATTGGATTTGGGCTTATATCTTCTATACCAACTCTCTGCGTCTGCTTATTCGCCCGACTAAATACCCGATTCGAAAGCATTGGACTGACGAATAATGCCGACTATAATTGTACTAAAAGTCGCTTTCACACATCTATTTGTATATTTTAAGTCAAATTTTAGCAAATAAGTTTTAATATGAGAAAAATATCATTATCTTTGCGGTGATATCAAAATAACCCAAACCAACCAACAAACCT
>SFJG01000101.1 GCA_004555955.1 Bacteroidales bacterium
CGATTGCAGTCAAATAGAAGGCTTGGCATCAGTCGTAAAGCGAATCAACAACGATTATACATTCGATTCGTCGAAACTTAAAAATATTCAAAAACTTGACGGATATAACCCGTCGATTTTCTTCGATTGTCGAAGCTATATGAATCAACTCTGCAATGACGCCGCTCTGATGAATGCTTTCGACGTGCAACTCGGTAAAACAGTGCTCTATACGGCTTGTACACCACAACTCTATTCATCAAGCTTCGGCACATTCGACATTGAAGAATATTCCGGAATAACGATATCCGACCCAAGCGAGCATCGTTGGGCATCGGAAAAGCAATCAACAGATTGGTATCAAGCAACGCATTAAATATGAATCGTAATATTTCTTTAAAAACAATTCTGACATTCTTGACGCTTTCGCTTTCAGTTACGTTGGCAAGGTCAGAAGATTTTATTGTTGATGGCATTTACTACAACATAATATCGCCTACCGAGGTCGAGGTAACCGGTGGACAAGGCGAAGTGTATAGCGGCTATGTCGTTATCCCCGAAAAGACGACCTATAATGACACGGAATACAGTGTGACGGCAATAGGAGCTTGGGCTATGAGCGGTTGCTATCTTGTCGATAGCGTAAAATTGCCGGAAACGATAAATGTGATAAAAGAATGGGCGTTTACCAAATGTGAGGCAATGAAGAAAATCAATCTGCCGGCAGCTATCTCGTCTATCGGTGATGCGGCTTTTGCCGGCTGTGAAGGTCTTAGGGATTTGCAACTTCCCGGCAACCTGCAATCGATAGGTGAACGCGCATTTTCAGAATCGGGGTTGCATCATTTGATTCTTCCCAATTCGTTGACATCCATTGGCGATATGGCATTCTCAGGCTGTCCGAATTTGACATATTTTACCGTTTATGCCGAAAATCCCTGTTTTGCGACACCCGATGGCACATTGCTGAGTAAGGACGGAACAGTTTTGCTGGCATATCCGAATGCAAAGAATGCCGTCTATACCACATATCCTACGGTGACGACAATCGGCGACCATGCTTTTGCCGGCTGTGAAAATCTAACAGAAATCACGCTGAGTAATAATGTTACTACAGTCGGACTTGAAGCGTTTGCCAACTGCGAAGCACTGCAAACGGTGCAACTCGGCGACAATACGTCGACATTCAAGGAGCGCCCTTTCTATCATTGTACGGCAATTCGGAGTTTTCTTGTGTCGGAAAATAATCAGAACTTTTCGTCGGAAGATGGTATCCTCTTCGACAAGGATAAAACTATATTGATTCGTTTCCCGAACGCATTTTCTTCATTCTATGTAACACCGCCTACGGTCAAGACCATTGCAACAGAGGCTTTTGCTTCTTGCGCCGATTTGAAAGAATTAGGATTGTCGCAAGTTGAAGAAATTGGCGATGCAGCGTTTGAACTTTGTTCGGGATTGCAGATTGTCTCATTCGAACATGGTTATTTAAAAAGAATTGGTGCTCGAGCCTTTAAAGATTGCACATCGTTGGTGGGCATAACCTTACCAATTAGCCTCATCGAGATAGGCGACGATGCGTTTAACAATTGCTACGATATCGTTTCGCTCATTTTGCCTGAAGCGACAAAGTCGGTAGGAGAGAGGTGTTTCTACGGCAACTCTGGATTACAGGACTTCACTATAGGAGCCGGAGTTGAAAGTGTTGGCTCACAGGCATTCTACGGGTGCTCGAAGCTGCAAAAATTATATTGCAACATTCCTCAGCCAATCAGCATTGATGCCAATGTTTTTGAATATGTCGACAAGACAAATTGTCAACTAATCGTACCGAACGAGAGCGTTGAACTGTATCGACAGGCTGACGTTTGGAGCGATTTTCTCAGCATACACGACGGCGGTGTCGGCAACGTCGGTGCATCGAGTGTATCAGTTGCGGCGCACAATGGAGAGATACGCATTTCGGGTTGGCACGGCGTGGTGAAACTATACAGTCTGAGTGGAGCACTTCTTCAATCAACCACAGCAGCAACAATTAATGCACCGCGCGGAGCATACCTCCTTCAAGCTGATAAAGTTTACAAAATCGTACTTTAAAATTGTAGAAAACGGCATTAAGCAAGGAAGACGGCAACGGTGTTGGCATCCGAGTCGAAACAGTATTCCTCGAAACGGTCGGCCAAAAAACGGATGTTCGAGATGTTGAAAAACGTAAAAGAGGTGCGTCACCGTGGCAGACGACGCACCTCTTTTATGCTTTTTATATATTAATAAATAATGTATGACTTTTCGGGAGCAAGTTTCGCAGTTAGTTTGCCTTTCTTTGCGGTGAACTTATCGCCGTAGACAACGTCTTTGTATTTTTTATCAGCAAGCGCTGTTTCGACATTAATCTCTTGAGTCTCGGTAGAAAGATTAACAATAGCTACGCCTTTGTTGCCACGAGCGATAACCACAACCTTGCCATCGTTCAAAATGCTAACCTTTTCGAATTCACCATTCATTGCTTTGCGGAATTTGTTGACAGCAACAACTTCGGGATGCTTGAATTCGTCGTTGCCTTTGGCGCCCATAAGGTTGTTGCCCCAGATGTTCTCGGGAGTTCTACCGTCGGGACGAGAGTAGAACAAAGGGATTCCGTTTTGGCGAGCAGTGATAATCACCCAACCAAGGCGAACTTGTGTATCTGTCAGGCTTGCCGACTCGTTAGCGTTGCAATAGGTGTCGTGCGACTCAACCCACGTTGTGAGTTTCGCAGGGCATACGGAGTGTTGCCAATTAGTAACTTGGTCGAGATTGGCTGTGCGAGTTTCCAAAATGTGACGAATAGCACCGCCGTAATTGCTTGCGCACATGCCGAAATACTGTCCGTATTCTTCCTCTTTGACGTTGCGGTCTTGCAAAACTTCACCATAGATGAAGAGACTGTCTTTATTGGCAAGGGTAAGCCCTTTGACCGGCTTTCTGCCCATAGCAACATCCCAAAAGTCGTTTTGCTTCGATTTTGCATCGAGAGGGTCGGAGGGCAATCCGATATGTTTTGCCGTGTCGTAGCGGAAGCCGTTTGCGCCACAAGCAATAAGGTCGTTAACGTAAAGCATGAAATAGTGTTGGAAATCCGGATTTTCCGTATTTACGTCAGGAAGTCCGCCGACACCGCCGGTTGTGCAATCCCAACGGTCGTTATAGTCTTTAATCGGGTTCAATCCGTTGGCATGGTACAAATTTTCGCGACCACCCACAGCTTTAATGAAATCTTCGGCAACGGCGGTAGTGTCGAAGCCGGTATGATTAGGCAATACGTCGACGAGCACCTTTACGCCATTCTTCTTTGCTTCGGCGCACATAGCAATAAATTCATCACGAGTACCGAGTTGATAGTTGCCGATTTTCCAATCGCAAGGTTGATAGTGGTAATACCACTTTCCGTGGCCAAAGATTTGCATACCGCCATCTTCGCCAACGAAACATGTGTTGGCAGGAGAGGTCTGAACATAGGTGTAACCCGCAGCGGCAATGTCTTTCATATTTTCTTTGATGGTGTTAAACGACCAGCACCAAGCATGGAGGATGGTTGCATCGTTGGTAACACGCGGTTTGCAGCACTTTTCTTGTGCCTTTACTGCAAATGCAAATAGCAACGCTACTGCAGCAACAATTGAATAAAATAAGATTCTCATAAACTATTGAAATTTTCTTAATTAAGGTTCTTTTTGCAAATGTAATTATTTTCAAAAACAAAAGCAAACAAGCTCCATATTACGGGTATTACATTGATGTTGTAAAAATGATTAGAGTAATTGGCTTTAGGTTGCAAAATGATATTATTTTGCCAAATTTATAACAAAATGTGTGGTTTTTGAAATTTTTTGTAGAAATATTTGCATTCTTCATAAGTTGTGTTTATCTTTGCAGTGCGAAAGCAATTAAAGGAATGAATATGAAAGAAATGAGGTTCACAAAGATGCATGGTGCCGGTAACGATTACATATATATAAATTGTATGGATTCGTGCCCTGAAGATTTGGGGAAGTTGTCGGAGCGACTGAGTGACCGTCATAAAGGAATTGGTTCAGACGGGCTGGTTGCCATATTGCCATCCACCGTTGCAGACTTCCGGATGCGAATGTTTAATGCAGACGGTTCTGAGGGTCGGATGTGCGGCAATGCTTCGCGATGCATCGCAAAGTATGTTTACGAAAAAGGGCTGACAGACAAGGAGGAGATAACTCTTGAAACCCTGTCGGGTATAAAAGTGCTTCGCTTGAAAGTCGTTGAAGGTGAAGTTGTTTCGGTAACTGTCGATATGGGAGAGCCTGTTTTAGAGCCGTCATTGATTCCGGTAAAGAGCGATAGTATAAAGAATATAGTTGTAACCGCTTGCGGAGCTGATTATAGCCTGACAGCCGTTTCGATGGGCAATCCGCACGGAGTGATTTTCTGCGACAATCCTGCAACTATCGATATTCATTCTATAGGTAAAGAGATTGAGGTAAATCCCATATTCCCGGAGCGAGCCAACATAGAATTTGCAAGCGTTGTTGGTAGCGAAGAGCTAAAAATGCGAGTGTGGGAGCGCGGAAGCGGCGAAACGATGGCGTGCGGCACGGGAGCCTGTGCAACACTGGTAGCCGGAGTACTCAACGGAAAATGTTCGCGCAAAGCGGTAATCCATCTACTTGGAGGCGATTTGAGCATCGAATGGGCGGCAGACAATCACGTCTACATGACCGGACCTGCAGAGATTGCGTTCGAAGGGGTAGTAAAAATTTGAATTAATAGAGTATAAACATATAGTGTCAAAATTATGTCAACATTAAGATTTAAAGTTGTAGAAGAAGCATACGGCAGAAAGGCCGTGGCAGTTGACATTCCCAAAGACCGTCCGTCGGACTATTTCGGAATGTATGTGTTCAATAGAACGCAAATGTATCGCTATCTCGACCACAAGACATATGATGCCTTGGTAGATGCAATCGACAACAAGAAGTCGCTAAGCCGCGAATTGGCAAACAACGTGGCAAAAGGCATGAAAGTGTGGGCAATGGATAACGGTGCACGTCACTATTCACACTGGTTCCACCCGTTGACCGACGGAACAGCAGAGAAGCATGATGGATTTATCGAACACGATGGGAAAGGCGGAGTGATAGAAGAATTCGACGGAAAACTATTGGTACAACAAGAGCCTGACGCATCAAGCTTCCCTAATGGTGGCATTCGAAATACGTTTGAAGCCCGCGGCTATTCTGCATGGGACATATCGTCGCCGGCATTTATCATCGACCACACCTTGTGTATACCGACAATCTTCATTGCCTATACCGGTGAGTCGCTCGACTACAAAACGCCGTTGTTGCGTGCTCTGAATGCAGTAGACAAGGCAGGTACGGCAGTTGCTCAATTCTTCGACGAGAACGTTAAGCACGTCATTTCTTATCTCGGTTGGGAGCAAGAATATTTCTTGGTCGACAAAGCATTGTATGCCGCTCGTCCCGATTTGGTCATGACAGGTCGTACGCTGATGGGGCACGAAAGTGCAAAGAACCAACAGTTGGAAGACCATTATTTCGGTTCGATTCCGTCGCGTGTAGAGGCATTTATGCTCGACTTGGAAATTGAATGTCACAAACTCGGCATTCCCGCCAAGACTCGTCATAACGAGGTGGCACCCAACCAATTCGAACTTGCACCTATTTTCGAAGAAACCAACCTTGCTAACGACCACAACCTTCTGTTGATGTCGCTGATTGCAGAGGTGGCAAACAAGCACAACTTCCAAGTGTTGCTTCACGAGAAACCGTTTGCCGGAGTAAATGGTTCGGGTAAGCACAATAACTGGAGTCTTGGAACCGATACCGGTGCAATGCTCTTCTCGCCCGGTAAAACGCCGAAAGACAACCTTCAATTTATGACATTCCTGGCAAACGTTATGGCAGCTGTAAACAAGCATAACGGATTGCTTAAAGCATCTATTTCGTCGGCAACCAACGAGCACCGTTTGGGTGCGAACGAGGCACCGCCTGCAATTATATCAATGTTCTTGGGCCGCCAGGTTTCAGAAGTAATTGAGAAGCTCATCAGCACCGACGACGATACAATCAACTTTGCAAGCAAGGAAGGTCTGAAACTAAAGAATGTAACACAAATTCCCGAACTACTCGTCGACAATACCGACCGTAACCGCACATCGCCGTTCGCCTTTACCGGCAACCGTTTTGAGTTCCGCGCTATCGGTTCGTCAGCCAACTGTGCTTCCGCAATGATTGCCCTAAATGCTGTAGTTGCCGACCAGTTGTTCTCATTCAAAGCAAACGTCGATGCCAAGATAGCAGCCGGCGAAATCAAAGAAAAAGCAATCATCGAAGAGGTTCGCAAGTTGTTTATCGAAAATCAGCAAATCCATTTCGACGGCAACGGTTATAGCGACGAATGGAAAGAAGAGGCAGCACGTCGTGGTCTTGACTGCGAGGCTTCCGTTCCAAAGATTTTCGATGCATACACAACTCCCGAAAGCATTGACTTGTTTAAACGCATTGGCGTGTTTACCGAAGTTGAGTTGGTAGCTCGCAACGAGGTGAAATGGGAAATCTATGCTAAGAAGCTGCAAATCGAATCACGCGTGCTCGGCGACTTGGCTATGAACCATGTGATTCCGGTTGCAACCCGTTATCAATCGCTTTTGCTCGACAATGTGATGAAAATCAAAGAAATCTTCGGAAGCGACGACGACCAAATGGCAGAACAAGAAAAAGAGACAATTCGTCGCATAGCATCGCATATGGTAGCCATTAAGGAAGGCGTAATCAAGATGGTTAACGACCGCAAATCGGCAAATGTGCTCGAGAGCGAACGCGAAAAAGCAATTGCTTATCACGACATAATTAAGCCCGATATGGACAACATTCGTTATCATATCGACAAACTTGAGCTGATGGTCGACAACGAAATGTGGCCGTTGCCCAAATATCGCGAACTGCTTTTTATCAGATAACAAAATTTGTCAGATGGAACAAATAAAGCATCGGTTGTGTAAAGCTTGGCGTTTCGCCCGGCAAAGAGTATATCAACCGTGAGCGAGCTCTTGGCAACAACGCCATTCAAGAAATTTTCGACAAAGTCAATCACGAAATAGATTCGGCTCAAACGTCAGGAATCAACATCGTAGATACCCCATATATAGGCGAACTATATATGGGGCATTTGCGTTATAGCACAACCGGACGGTCGGGGATGTCGTATGTTCACCCGTTTTTGCGACGAAACAATTGGCGGTCGCGCAATTTGCTCCTTTGCGGGAATTTCAACATGACAAATGTTGACCAAATCTTCAACAAGGTAGTTGAGCAGGGACAGCACCCCAGAATCTATTCCGACACGTTTATGATACTTGAACAACTTGGTCATGCTTTGGATTGCGAACACGACAGGTTGTTCAATTTGTATAAGGACGGAAACCTTCCAGGCAACGAATTGGCAAAGAAGATTGAAGACAATTTGTCGATTCCGAACATACTGGCAGACAATGCCTCGCTGTGGGATGGTGGATTTGTGATTTGTGGAATCGTAGGCTCCGGTGATATGTTTGCCATACGAGACAAAAACGGTATTCGCCCTGCATTCTATTACCAAGACGATGAAATTGTGGTCGTTGCCTCGGAACGCCCTGTAATTCAAACGGTGATGAATGTTACGGTCGACCAAGTCAAGGAATTAAAACCGGGAACAGCTATCGTTGTTACGAAAAACGGCGAAGTTAAATTTGACGACATCCTTGGAGAAGGTGTCAATCAAAGATGCTCGTTCGAACGAATCTACTTTTCGCGTGGCAGCGACTGCGACATCTACCAAGAGCGAAAACGTCTTGGCGCCAATGTGGCTGCCGACGTGATGCACGCAGTGGACAATGATTTGGACAATACAGTATTATCGTTTATCCCGAATACGGCAGAAGTTGCATTCTACGGACTTCTTGACGGACTGGAAAATTTCCTGACTCGTGCTAAAGTCAATGCTATCAAAGAATTGAATCCCAAAGCAGCCGACTATGACGCACAACTTCTGAAAATCGTGTCGAAACGCGTCAATTGCGAAAAAATAGCAATCAAAGACATTAAACTGCGAACATTTATTGCCGACGGGTCGGCACGCAACGATTTGGCTGCCCACGTCTATGATGTGACATATGGAGTTGTCAAGCCGACCGACAACCTTGTTGTTATCGACGACAGCATTGTGCGAGGAACAACACTCAAGCAGTCAATCATACGAATGCTGGACAGGCTGAACCCTAAAAAGATAGTCATTGTGTCGTCGTCACCACAGGTACGTTATCCCGACTGCTATGGCATCGATATGTCGCGAATGAGCGAGTTCATCGCGTTTCGTGCAGCAATCTCGTTGCTGAAAGAGCGTGGCATGCAATCGACCATTGACAACGTCTACCAAGACTGTCTGTGCCAGTTGAAGAAGCCGATTGACGAAATGACGAATGCCGTGAAAGGCATATATGCGCCTTTTACGGACCAAGATATTTCCGACCATATGGCGGTTATGCTCAAACCTGAAGATACTCGTGCCGAGATTGAGATAGTTTTTCAAAGTTTGGAAGGGATGCATCAGGCTATACCGACGTGCCCCGGCGATTGGTATTTTTCGGGTAATTACCCGACTCCGGGAGGTAACCGACTTGTCAATCAGGCTTTTGTGAACTATTACGAAGGAAATATTGATAGGCGATAAGCAAGCAAATCGGCAATTTTAAAAATTTTAAAATGTCTATAAAATTTGCCGATTTGTCGATGTATCTATGCCTTATGTGTTATAAATATACATAATGAGTTATTATTTGTAATTATTTGGTATCAAAAAGTTTTGAAGTGCAAATCAAAATCCCTATCTTTGCAAAAACTTTAAAGCGCTACGCATAATAGTCGTGGCGCTTTAAAAGGATAAACAAGTGTTTTGAGTTTTTATAAATATATAGTTATGAAAAAATCACTACTTTATTTGTTTTGTTAGTTGCAGGCTTGCTGAATTTTGTAAGTTCTGCTGTTAGTTTTACGTTAGTCATCGATGACCCGAGTCGCATCAGTGTGAATGTCAATGGCACGGAGCTTACAATGGTCGCCGGCGATAACCCGATTTCAGTTGATGAGTATACCTACGTTAATTTTACAGCTACGGAAGGAAGTTCGATAATACACACTATCTACAGTCTTATCTATGATAGGGGATGCGCTCGAAAGGACGCATCTCCATATTATTTTAAAGGCAAAACTCAGTTTTGACCGGTAATTATCAACTTTGTTATGCTCTATTAAGAAAATATTTTTTGTCAAAAGAATAATAATGCGTAACTTCGCAGTCGGAAAAAGCCCAAGGTAAAAAATGAGTTTATTTCGACCTATGTAAAAGAAAATTTATCAATTAATTGATTAGCAAATATGAGTAAAGAAAAAAAATTCTTGACTTGTGATGGCAACCAAGCTGCAGCACACATCAGTTATATGTTTTCTGAGGTGGCAGCGATTTATCCAATCACACCATCGTCAACTATGGCAGAATATGTGGACGAATGGGCGGCAGCCGGCCGTAAAAACATCTTCGGCGAAAAAGTTCTTGTAGAAGAAATGCAATCAGAAGGCGGTGCAGCCGGAGCTGTACACGGCTCGTTGCAAGCAGGCGCATTGACCACAACCTACACCGCATCTCAAGGTCTTCTCTTGATGATTCCGAATATGTACAAAATCGCCGGAGAAAATCTCCCCTGCGTATTCCATGTTTCCGCTCGTACATTAGCTTCGCATGCGCTTTGTATTTTTGGCGATCATCAAGATGTTATGTCGACACGTCAAACCGGTTTCGCAATGCTTTGCGAAAGTTCCGTACAAGAGGTTATGGACCTTGCCGGAGTTGCTCACTTATCGACTTTAAAAGCACGCGTTCCATTTGTAAACTTCTTCGATGGATTCCGTACATCTCACGAGATTCAAAAGATAGAAATGCTTGAGGAAGCCGACCTTGCTCCGCTTATCGACCAAGAAGCTCTTGCCGACTTCCGCGCACGCGCTCTGACTCCGCAAAAGCCGGTTGCAAGAGGTATGGCTGAAAACCCCGACCACTTCTTCCAACACCGCGAAGCTTGTAACTCTTATTACGACGCTGTGCCCGAAATCGTTGAAAGCTATATGCAAAAAATCAACGAAATCACCGGTCGCAACTATGGCTTGTTCAACTACTATGGTGCTCCCGATGCCGAACGCGTAATCATCGCTATGGGTTCTGTTTCGCAAGCTGCTGAAGAAGCTATCGATTACCTCGTTGAAAAAGGTGAGAAAGTCGGTATCGTTGTCGTTCACCTTTATCGTCCGTTCTCTGCAAAACACTTCCTTGCAGCTGTTCCCGCAACGGCAAAACGCATTGCCGTGCTCGACCGCACTAAAGAGCCCGGCGCTAATGGCGAACCTTTGTTCTTAGACGTTAAAGAATGCTTCTACGGCAAAGAAAATGCCCCGCTTATCGTTGGCGGTCGCTACGGTTTGGGCTCGAAAGATACTACTCCGGCTCAAATCCTTTCAGTATTCGAAAATCTTGCTTTGCCGCAACCGAAAGACCACTTCACTATTGGCATCGTCGACGACGTTACATTCACTTCGCTTCCCAAGAAAGAAGAAATTGCACTTGGCGGTGAAGGTATGTTCGAAGCTAAATTCTACGGTCTTGGTGCTGATGGTACTGTTGGTGCTAACAAGAACTCGGTTAAGATTATCGGAGACAACACCAACAAATATTGCCAAGCATACTTCTCTTACGACTCGAAGAAATCGGGCGGTTTCACTTGCTCGCACCTCCGTTTCGGCGACACTCCGATTCGCTCGACTTACTTGGTAAACACTCCTAACTTCGTGGCATGTCACGTTCAGGCTTACCTCCACATGTACGACGTTACTCGCGGTCTTCGTCCTAACGGAACATTCCTTCTCAATACAGTTTGGGATGGCGAAGAACTCGCAAAGAATCTTCCTAATAAAGTTAAGAAGTATTTCGCTCAAAACAACATCACCGTCTATTATATCAACGCAACAAAGATTGCTCAAGAAATCGGCTTAGGCAATCGTACAAACACTATCCTTCAATCGGCATTCTTCCGCATTACGGAAGTTATCCCCGTAGAACTCGCAGTTGAACAAATGAAGAAGTTCATCGTTAAGTCGTACGGCAAGAAGGGTGAAGACGTTGTAAGCAAGAACTATCAAGCAGTCGACCGCGGTAATGAGTTTGCAAAACTTGCAATCGACCCGGCATGGGCTAACCTTGCAGACGATGCTGCAAAAGAAAACGACGACCCGAAATTTATCAACGAAATCGTTCGCCCGATAAATGCACAAGACGGCGACTTGCTTACAGTAGCAGCATTCAAAGACAATGCCGACGGTACATGGCAACAAGGTACTGCCGCTTACGAAAAGCGCGGCGTTGCAACATTCGTTCCCGAATGGATTCCCGAATTCTGTATCCAATGTAACAAATGTGCTTACGTTTGTCCTCACGCAGCAATCCGTCCGTTCGTGCTCGACGCTGCCGAAATGGCAAATTCTCCGTTCGACGAAGCTGCTACTAAAGTCGCTCTGGGCAAGCAATTCGCCGGTATGAAGTTCGTTCAACAAGTTGACGTGCTCGACTGCCTCGGTTGCGGTAACTGCGTTGACGTATGTCCGGGTATCAAGGGCAACAAAGCTCTCGCTATGAAGCCTCTCGAAACTCAATTGGACGTACAAAAAGGTTGGGACTACTGCACAAAACAAGTTAAGACAAAACAAGCATTAGTCGACATCAAAGCAAACGTCAAGAACTCTCAATTTGCAACTCCGTTGTTTGAGTTCTCCGGCGCATGCTCAGGCTGTGGTGAAACTCCTTATGTAAAACTTATCTCACAATTATACGGTAATCACGAAATCGTTGCCAACGCAACCGGTTGCTCGTCAATCTACTCAGGCTCTGTTCCGTCAACACCGTACACAACCGACGAAAACGGCAATGGTCCGGCATGGGCAAACTCACTCTTCGAGGACTTCTGCGAATTCGGTCTCGGTATGACTCTCGCTCACGAGAAAATGACATCGCGCATCGTAGCCTTGATGGAAGAAGCAGCACAATCAGATGCTCCTGCAGAATTTAAGGCAGCTTGCGCAGAATGGATGGCAGGCAAAAACGATGCAGAAGCAAGCCGCGTAGCTGCTGCAAAACTTATCCCGATGATTGAAGCCGGCAAAGACAAATGCGACATCTGCAAGCGTTTGGACGGCGTGAAAGGCCACTTGGTAAAACGTAGCCAATGGATTATCGGTGGCGACGGTGCATCGTACGATATCGGTTTCGGCGGTTTGGACCACGTTATCGCATCCGGCAAAAACGTAAACATCTTGGTTCTCGATACCGAAGTTTATTCTAACACCGGTGGTCAAGCTTCTAAGGCTACACCTCTTGGCGCAATCGCTAAGTTTGCTGCATCGGGCAAACGCGTTCGCAAGAAAGACCTCGGTTTGATTGCTTCAACCTACGGTTACGTTTACGTGGCACAAATAGCAATGGGTGCCGACCAAGCACAAACACTTAAAGCTATCCGCGAAGCAGAAGCATACGACGGCCCGTCGTTGATTATCGCTTATGCTCCTTGTATCAATCACGGTCTTAAGAAAGGTATGGGTAAGGCTCAAGCAGAAGAAGCTGCAGCAGTTGAGTGTGGCTACTGGCACTTGTGGCGTTACAATCCCGAGCTCGAGAAAGAGGGCAAGAACCCGTTCTCGTTAGACAGCAAAGAACCGAATTGGGACAACTTCGAAGCATTCCTCAAAGGCGAAGTTCGCTATGCATCTGTGATGAAGCAATATCCGCAAGAGGCTGAAGAATTGTTTGCTGCCGCTAAGCAAAATGCTCAATGGCGCTACAACAACTACCGCCGCCTTGCTCGCCAACAATGGGGACAAGACCCTGACGAATTAGCATAATTCATCAGCTATACACAACACTACGAGAGGCTGCCTAACACCGATTAGACAGTCTCTCGTTTTCTTTTGCTTTCCCTTGAACGGGAAAGAGGGTAGAGGGTATCTAACCGAAAACAGGCGGTTTTGCATTTATTTAACACAAATAGGGCACTTTTGTCCAGCAAAAAATTCTATTTTTGGCTGCTTTCGAATGGTATAAAGCTGCGGCGGAAAAATACGAAAAGTCGGCATGTTTTGTAATGGTCGAATTTATGCGCAAGCAGAACCCGAATTTGGCTGCATACTTTTACTGTCTGGCATTTCGACGAGGTTTTGAACCGGCTTTCGAGAGAATACAACAATTACAACTTTAAATGATGCAAGCGGAGTTGGACTCTTACTGGAGGAGCTTATTATGATTTTTCCGGAGAAAATAATGTCCGGCTATGTCCCGTAACATTATTTGTTTTTGGAAAACACCAAAATTGATTTCTTTTAGACCAAAATTCTAATAGGGTTTAAGTCGTTAGTAGAAATACTGACGGATTTAAACCTCTGGAAGTGGCGGTATAGATTGTTGCGATGTAGTTAGAGTTACTTAAAATAACGTGCGAGTAAATAGCATAGACTTTAAAAACCTTGACGTGTTTTATAAGTGAGCCACGTTAATAACATGGTCAGTAATTACATCGTATTTGCGACATTACTGTTTCCAAATAATCATAGTTCCATCAAAATTCTTCAGAAGAGTGGACCATTTTCAATTTATATTATGTTAAGTTGCGTTCTGTGAAATATGTTATGTTTGGAGAGTTGGCTAATTCGATTACTTAAAATGATGTTTTGCAACGATTCGGTATTGATTTGGGCGTCAATAGAAGTGAACATACAGTGAGTTTGTTTGATGATTTTTAGTCGGCAATAATATTGTACGAAAAACGGGTCACAACAAACAAAAATCGCACATTTTATAGCTTGTGAAACTCTTCGAAGCTGCTATCACTGTAGAATACTACGATTTTCGTGATGTATTTTTTGCCGGAATATGCTACAAATGAGTCATTTAAGCTGTTTTTTGGGTCGTTTTCTTTGGCGTATTCCGTAGTCGCGTACGATTCGTCGTCAAATATTGAATTCTCAGAGGGTTTTGCAGGTGCCGGAATCGTAGCACCATCGACCAACATCTCGCCTTCGCCAAACATCAACCAA
>SFJG01000102.1 GCA_004555955.1 Bacteroidales bacterium
AGTAAGAGCAACTCCGCGTGAGTTTTGGTTTGAAAAGAACGTATATGCCAAGTCTATTGATGTGTTTTGAAGAACAAGGACACTAAATTCAAGCAGATTCTTCAATTTATCAACATTTTTGTGTATCCCCAAATGTCGTTGTGCAAATTCATGAATAATAAACTTGTTATAGGCAACATATTCTCTTGACTTTTGAGATGCAAATTTCTCATTCAGTAAGTGTGATTTCACACCGATTTCAGAAAGCAGTAGCGAAAGCGTAACAAGTCGCTGTTGCCCGTCTATAATATCATATTTACCGTCGTGAGAATGCAGGATAATAGTTCCTAAACGATAGGGAGTTGTCGTTTTGTTGGAAATGTGTTCAAACACATCGTCCAAAAGACATCTAACGTTGTTTTCTTCCCAACAATAAATTCTTTGATAGTCAGGAATTGATAATCGCAAACTTAAAATATCACCTAACGTTTTCTCAAAGATATCGACCTTGTCACTTTGCGAAAGACCCTCATTGTTGTACTCAATTATCTGTGTTTCAAGAGACGGAATCTCTGATGATAAATTCTTTATCTTTTCTTCAAAAAGATTTATCATATACAACATCGTATCCTTCAATTCATCAAAGGTGTTAATCTTTTTACAGTGTTGACACCGATATCCGTAACTCCATTCAGACCAACTTAGTTCATCACTTTGCTGAGTTACATTAATCAATCCATCAATCAAAACGCCGTATTTTGCTTCCCAATCGCCTTCAAAATGCAACTCAACCCTACCGTCCCATCGCCCATCTATTCTATATTCAAAATGCACATCATGGTCATAACCGCCAATAAATAATTGTATATATCGACTTGTCTGCCATGACCCGAATGGGCTATAAACAACAATATCCCGTTCCCGGTCTTTGAACTCCTCTAGGAGCATATTTATGCTCCAATCGTTAATGTATAGCATAATTTATTGATTAATATCACAATTTTACAGAATCTTAAGTGCGATTGCGGCGCAGGCTAAGGCGTCGGCTAAGGCGTGGTGGTGGTTTACCATAAAGAATCCGCAACGGGCGGCTGCGGCGTCGAGTGTGTTCGACATGCCGCGCCAGCATCGGCGCGAGGCTATGCAGGTGCAATGGAATTCGTAGTCGGGGTAGTCCATCTCGTAGACGCGAAAGACGGCTTTCAGACAACTCTCGTCGAATGCTTTGTTGTGAGCCACTAGGGGTAGTCCCTCAATGAGCGGCTCTATCTGCTTCCATACGTCGGGGAAGGTCGGCGCGTTTTCGGTGTCGGTAGTGCAGAGTCCGTGCACTTGGCTGCACCGGTACGTGTAATATTCCGGTTCGGGCTTGATGAGCGAGTAGAACTTGTTGGCTATCTCGCCGCCGCGCACTGTCACTACGCCAACCGAGCATACTGATGAACGCTCGAAGTTGGCTGTCTCAAAGTCGATTGCCGCAAAGTCTTGCATATTCGTTGTGGGTTTTATCTTACAAAGATACTAACTCGGCTCTAATTGTCAAAATAAAAAATGGTGTGCAATTTTGCGGTTCGTCTAAAAGTTTGTAACTTTGTCAGTTGTGAAAAACTAAACAAACAGGCTCAAGATATATGGCAGAAGACAAAAATATAGACAATCGCGAAGACGTGCGCTACGACAGTAACGACATTATGACGCTCGACTGGAACGAGCACGTTCGGTTGCGGCCGGGTATGTATATCGGCAAACTTGGCGATGGTACTCACGACGATGACGGTATCTATGTGATTCTCAAGGAAGTGCTCGACAACAGTATCGACGAGTATGCGATGGGCTACGGCAAGCAAATCGACGTGACGATAACCGACGAGGGCGAAGTGACGGTGCGCGACTACGGACGCGGCATTCCGTTGGACAAGGTGTTCGATGTGTCGTCGAAGATGAACACGAGCGGCAAGTTTGACTCGTCGGCGTTCAAGAAGTCGGTCGGGCTTAACGGAGTGGGCATCAAGGCTACTAATGCGCTGTCGTCAGCGTTTGTCATTTCGTCGTTTCGCAACGGCGAGGGCAAGACGGTGAAGTATGAACGCGGCTTTGTGGTAGAGAACGGCGACGTCTATGCCACCGATGAGCCTAACGGCACGTATGTGCGTTTTCTGCCCGATGCCGACCTCTTTAAGGGCTTTAAGTTTCGCGAAGAGTATGTCGACAGCATGATGCGCAACTATTCGTTTCTCAACACGGGCTTGACAATCAACTTCAACGGCAAGAAATTTCATTCGCGCCACGGTTTGCTCGACCTCCTGAAAGAGAATATGACCAACGAGCCGCTCTATCCGATAATCCATTTCGTCGGCACCGATATTGAAGTCGTGATTACCCACGCTTCGCAGTATGGCGAGGAGTTTTACTCGTTTGTCAACGGTCAGCACACCACGCAGGGCGGCACGCATCTCTCGGCGTTTCGCGAGGCGGTAGGGCGTACGATTAAGGAGTTTTACAACAAAGGATTCGAATATTCCGACATCCGCAACGGAATGGTTGCGGCGATAAGCGTGAAGGTAGAGGAGCCGATATTCGAGTCGCAGACAAAGGTAAAATTGGGCTCGCGCGACATGAGTCCCGGCGGCCCGACGGTGGCGAAATTTATCGGCGATTTCTTGAAAAAAGAGCTCGACAACTATCTGCACATCAACGGCGAAACGGCGGAGATAATGCTTCGACAAATCCAGGAGTCGGAGAAAGAACGCAAGGAGATTGCCGGAGTGGCAAAGAAAGCCCGCGAGCGTGCCAAGAAGGTGAGCCTTCACAACCGCAAGTTGCGCGACTGCCGCATTCACTATAACGATGCGAAGGGCGAACGCCGCGACGAGTCGATGATATTCATCACCGAGGGCGACTCGGCGAGCGGCTCTATCACGAAGATTCGCGACGTCGAAACTCAGGCGGTGTTCTCGCTTCGCGGTAAGCCGCTGAACACGTTCGGCAAGACGCAAAAGGTGGTCTACGAAAACGACGAGTTCAACCTGCTACAAGCGGCGCTCAATATCGAGGAAGGCATCGACGGGCTGCGCTACAACAAGGTCGTTATCGCAACCGATGCCGACGTCGACGGAATGCACATCCGTCTGCTGATGATTACGTTCTTGATACAGTTTTTCCCCGACCTTATCAAGAAAGGTCACGTCTACATACTTCAGACACCGCTCTTCCGCGTGCGCAACAAAAAGACGTCGCGCCGTAGCGGTCGACGTCGCACCGGCGCCGATGAAGCCGCCGCCGACACTTTCTACTGCTACAACGACGACGAGCGCATTGCCGCCATCGAACGACTCGGCGCTAATGCCGAAATTACCCGATTCAAAGGTCTCGGCGAAATTTCGCCCGATGAGTTTAAAGACTTCATCGGTCCGAACATACGCCTCGACCGCGTGCAGTGGCGCAAAGACGACTCGGTGAAGGATATGCTCGAATTTTATATGGGTAAAAACACCATGGAGCGACAACTTTTTATTATTAACAACCTCGTTGTTGAAGACGACGGCAACTTGGACATGACGCATTAACAACAGATGAAGATAGCAATATTTCCCGGCACATTCGATCCGTTTACGCTCGGTCATTACTCAATTGTGGAGCGCGCTTTGCCGCTGTTTGACCGCATCGTCATCGCCGTGGGTGTCAACAACCAGAAGCGCACGCTCTTCAGCGTCGACGAGCGCCTCGACTGCATCCGCTCGCTCTACTGCGGCAACGACCGCGTTGAAGTTATTGCCTACAGCGAGTTGACGGTCGACACCGCTCGCAGTTGCGGCGCGCAATTCATCGTTCGCGGGGTGCGGATGATTCAAGATTTTGAATACGAAAAGAATCTGGCGGTGGTCAACCGTGAACTTTCGGGCATTGAAACCGTTTTTCTATATACGTTACCCGAATTGGGGCACGTCAGCTCGTCGATTGTTCGCGAGCTAATCAGTTACGGCAAAGACGTAACCGACATGCTGCCTCGTGGGATGGTTTTGCCTAAACGATAAACTACAGAAAATGAACAAGAAAGGAATTCTTTTGGCTGTTGCCGCATTCGTGGCGGTGACGATATTTGCACAGACGCAACAATCGGAATCGACAGCCCGACAAGAAAAGTCGAATAAAAACGAGCGTGCGTGGACGTCAATCACTCCGCGACAAAAGCTCGTAGGCGCCGAGAGTACGATAGCGAAATACTATGTCGACAGCGTCGATGAGAACAAAATCGTAGAAAGCGCCATCCGTAGCATGCTTGAAACGCTCGACCCGCATTCGTCGTATTCCGACATCGAAGAAACCAAAGAACTCACCGAGCCTCTCGACGGCAACTTCAGCGGCGTCGGCATTGAGTTTAGCATCCGTCGCGACACCCTTGTGGTGATGCAGACCATTTCCGGCGGACCGTCGGAGAAGGTGGGCATTCGCGCAGGCGACCGCATTGTGGCTGTCAACGACACATCGATTGTCGGAGTGAAACTGACAAATTCTGACGTGCGCAAGCTTTTGCGCGGACCGAAAGGCTCTATTGTCGAGGTCGAAATTTTGCGTCGCGGCGAGTCACAGCCATTGAATTTCGTTGTCAAACGCGACGACATACCTATCCACAGCATCGATGCCGCTTATATGGTTGACGCGCAAACCGGATACATCCGCTTGAGTCGCTTCTCGCGCACATCGCACGATGAGTTTATCGACGCCGTAAAGCGCCTGAAAAGTCAGGGTATGAAGCAACTTATGTTCGACCTCACCGGCAACGGCGGTGGATATCTCGACGTGGCAGGACTTCTCGCCGACGAATTCCTTCAACGCAACCAACTCATTGTCTACACGAAGGGCCGTCAACAGCCGCAGCGCGACATCGCTGCTACCGGCGACGGTAGCCTGAAGAACCTCAAGGTGGTGGTTATGGTCAACGAATTTTCGGCTTCAGCGAGCGAAATCGTCAGCGGCGCCCTCCAAGATTGGGACCGTGCGCTCATCGTGGGACGTCGAACGTTCGGTAAAGGTCTCGTGCAGATGCCCATCCCATTCCCCGACGGCTCAATGATTCGTCTAACCATTGCGCGCTACTATACTCCTTCGGGACGTTGCATACAGAAGCCTTACAAACTCGGCGAAGGCGATAAATATAGCCACGACCTCGAAAATCGCTACCAAGGCGGCGAACTCTATCACGCCGACAGCGTTCGCCTCGACAGCACTCTCGTCTATAAGACGCTCCGCCTCGGCAGAACAGTTTACGGCGGCGGTGGCATTATGCCCGACCGTTTCGTGCCGCTCGACACTATGGCTTATTCGAAGTATTTCAATCGCCTCGTAGCAAAGTCGGTCATCGAAAACTACACCTATAACTACACGGACGCTCACCGCGACCGAATCAAGGCTGACTATACCGACGCTGCCGACTTCGTGGCACGTTTTGCCGTTACCGACAATATGTTGCAGACGATTCTCGACAATGCTGCGGCTGCCAAAATCGAATTCAACGAGCCGGAATATCTTCGCTGCCGTAAGTTGGTTGCCGACGTGGTGAAAGCCGGAATCGGGCGCAATATTTTCGGCTACGACACCTATTATATGGTTATGAATCCATCTAACCCGATTTTCAAAGAAGCCTACTCGGCGATAAATTCCGCGGAGAGCGACCTATAGCGACCGTTTCGCGTCCGCTCACAGAATCAGCTCGCCGAGTCCTCTACTTTACAAAACCGGCATAAATGCCAAAAATGTAAAATAGAATTTGCCTTTTTTTGAGGAAGTCACCATCTTTCTATTTTACAAAACCGGCATAAATGCCAGAAATGTAAAGTAGGATGTGCTTTTTTCGAGGAAATTACCATCTTTCTATTTTACAAAACCGGCATAAATGCCAAAAATGTAAAATAGAATTTGCTTTTTTCGAAGAATTCACTACCTTTGTTCTTTACAAAACCGGCATAAATGCCAAAAATGTAAAATAGAAACGTTATGGTAATCAATCGCGACCGATATCTCAGCCAATTAATTTCCGGCAAGGGTAATGGCTTGATAAAAATAATCACCGGCATACGTCGGTGTGGAAAGTCGTTTTTGCTGAACAATCTCTTCTATAAGCACTTAATTGAAAATAATATCCTCGACAATCACATTGTCAGAATTGCTTTCGACGCATGGGAGATGCGCGAATTGTGCGACCCGGCACGTTTTATGGAATACTTACAAAGTCGCATTACCGACGACGAACGCTACTATATTCTTCTCGACGAGGTTCAGCTGCTTAACGACTTCGTGCCCGTACTCAATGGCTTGCTACGTCGCGACAATCTCGATATATATGTTACAGGAAGTAACTCTCGATTCCTTTCGTCCGACGTGGTGACCGAGTTTCGTGGTCGTGGCGACCAAATACATGTCTATCCTCTTTCTTTTGCCGAATTCATGTCGGTCGATAGTCGACATCCTTTTGAGGCATGGACCGATTTCTATACTTACGGCGGACTTCCTCATGTGTTGATGCTCGACTCCGACAAGAAAAAAGTTGAATATCTCGCTAATCTTGTAAAAACCGTTTATTTATCCGACATTATTGACCGTCACCATATTAGGCATAGCGACGAGTTTGTCGAACTGCTTAGTGTTATTGCTTCTGCCATCGGGGCGCCGACGAATCCTCGTAGAATTGCCGATACATTTAGGTCGGTAAAGAAAATACGTATATCGCAACCAACTGTTAATAAGTATCTTGGCTATCTTCAAGATGCATTTATCACTGAGCGCTCTGTTCGTTACAACATAAAAGGACGCAAGTATATAAACTCTCTTGCAAAGTACTACTTCTCTGACTTGGGGCTGCGTAACGCCATACTTGGTTTCCGTCAACAAGAGAAAAATCACATTATGGAAAACATTATCTATAACGAACTTCGTT
>SFJG01000018.1 GCA_004555955.1 Bacteroidales bacterium
AAAGGCAACACCCTTGTAAGTGACACCAAGCATAAGGATATTGATGTTGACCTCACCGAATTTCCAGTTGGTGCGGTCAAGGCTCAGGACCAGTCCTGTTTTGACGGGCAGAAGAGCAAATATCACTTTGGCGATAAGGTCAAGGTTGAGGGCATATCCGGCAAGGATCCTTTGCAGACGGCGCAGATTGGAATCACGCTCCACACACGTAGGCATTGCAGATGCTATCTTGTGGAGACTGACTGTCTGCACAACGCAAAGTGCCTGAAGAACAAACGCAAGCAATTTTATGCGGGCAAGATTCATTACCGAGCCTAGATGCTCTTGCATAATCGGGACAATTTGATTAACTTTGCCATTGTCCCTGAGAGTTGTCGTAACTTTCATGGAAAAAGCGGTCAAACTTTTCTTTAAAGTTACTAATTTTCAGGGAGTTTTACAAGTAATAACTAATTAAAAATCAATCATATAACTGACAAAAATTAATTTTTGTCATCTACTAAATAACAAATGTTAAGAGCGGTTTGCGCAAAAAAACTGCACGCCTCGCTTGGGGAGGTGTGCAGCTTTTATAAGTTGTTGGTAAGTCTGTACGATTCTTACTTCGCAGCGGGAGCTTGAGGAGCCGGAGTTTGCGCTGCCGGAGCGGCGGGAGCCTCAGTTTGGTAAGGCGCTGCTTGTTGCTCTTTAGCTGTTGCTTGTACGTGTGTGCCTGACACAATCGACGGAGCAACGAACGAAGAAAGGATGCTCAACACAACGATAACAATGGCGAGAGTCCATGTTGCTTTTTCAACGAAGCTTGTGGTCTTGCGTACGCCGCCAATTTGGTTATAACTTGCAAAGTTGGAAGCCAAGCCTCCACCTTTAGACTTCTGAATCAGAACGATGCCAATCATCAATACCGATGCAATGACAATCAAGATAATTAATGCTGTGAACATATTATTTGTTTTTTTGTTTATATTTCTCTAAAACGATAAGTTTTCGAAGAAAACGTATTTGGTCTGCAAAGTAAATACTTTTTTCCGGAAAATTCAAACTTAAAGACAGAATAATTTCCAAAGCTTTGTCGTAGCGATGCTTTTTGATGTAAATTTTCGCGAGACTTTCGGAGAGAAGCGACGAGTCGGCATCGGCTTGCGGAGCCTTAGGCACGGGGGCTTCGTCGGCAACGGCTTCGGGCTCGGTTTGGGCGTTTTCGGATGGGAATCGCCCGGCTTGTTGTTTGCTCTTGGCAATGAATTTGTTGATGAGCAGGTCTTGCTCGCTGAGGTTGTCGCCTTCAAGTTCGTCGTCGTCGGGTGTGCTTTGCTCTTCTTCTTTGGCAAGAATTTGAGCGTAGTCGGGTACGGGGTTGAAGATGAGTTGTTCGAGTGCGTGAGTTTCTGCATCGTCGTCGTTGCCGAACGTGTCGAGAAAGTGCGAAATTGTGTCGATGGTCGACTGATTTTCTTTCGTTTCTTCGGGGTAGAAGTTGCTAAGACGTGCGGCGTCGGGTCCGAGTTGGTCGTAGAGGGCTTGTCGGTCGGCAATCGATACGGCAGCCATCGTGGTAAGTCGGCGGCGTTCGGCTTCGGAGTCGGCGGCATTGAGTAGCTCCAAGATTGCGGGTATGAAGTATGGGTAGTCGGCAACAATTTTTGCTGTTGCCTCTACGTCGAGCGGACAGTTGCCTCGGGTTGCCGCTTCGAAATTGCTTGCACGTTGGCTAATCTGTAGGCTCATAATGTTTTACCAGTTACCTGCGGTGGCGTTAAAAATTAGCATAACGAGTTCGTCGGTAATCTCCTGGCAGAGTTGGTCTTGCACGGAGGTGAGCATAACCGACGAGTCGAAGTCGCGGAATGCTGAGAACGATTGGTCGACGGAGTTTGCCGGTACTTTGTTGTCGGTATATTTTACGCGGACAGTGATTGTGAGTCGTGTCTTGGTGGCGTAAGCTTCTTCGCCAACGGCTTGCGGGGTGAGCGTATAGCCGGTGATTTCGCCTTCGACAGAGAGGTCGGTGTTTGAGCTGTCGATGATTTTCAAGCGAGTTTGCTTGGTGTAAGTGTCGTGCAGCGCGTTTTCGAACATAGGTTCCAGCGGAGCGTAGACCATAGCGGCGCGAATTGGGAATTGTCCGATGTTGAGCGTCTTGTAGACGTTATAGTCGATTGCGGCACCGTTTAGCGTTATTTTTGGAATGCACGCGGTGGTTGCCAAGGCAAAAAATATGTATATAAGAAGTCGTTTTATCATAATTCGGGGTTTTCTAATCCGTATTCTTTGATTTTTCGGTAGAGTGTACGCTCTGAAATCTTGAGCTCACCGGCAGTTTTGCGGCGGTTGTTTCCGTTGCGTTCGAGTGCTTTGCGAATCAGTTCTCGTTCGCTGTCTTCGAGCGAAAGAGTTGAGTCGGTGACGTCTTCGACGATGTGGGACATATAGTCGCTGTGGCTCAACATTGTCGGTAGTTTGGTGTCGTCGTTTGCTATCGGGGTGTGACGGTTGATGAGCACGGGTAGGTTGCTGTCGGTTTTGGCACCGGTGCCATGCATTAGGGTGTAGACCTTTTCTTTGAGGTCTTCGAGTTCGCGGTTGATTTGCAGAATCATCTTGAGCAGCATTTCGCGCTCTTGTTCGTAGGTTGAGCTTGCCTGGGTAGATGTTTGTGTTGCCACGGCGCCGGTAAATCCTTCGAAATCAGGTAAGTATTTCCGCACTTGTAAGGCGTTAAGGGTGTTGCCCGACTCGAAGAGGTTGATTTGCTCGACGACGTTTTTGAGTTGACGCACGTTGCCCGGCCACGGGTAGTTGAGCAGTTCCGCCTTTGCCGAATCGTCGAGGACAACGCCTTCGGTGCGGTATCGGTTGGCGAAGTCGCCGGCAAACTTTCGGGTTAGCAATAGGATGTCGTCGCCGCGGTCGCGTAGCGCCGGAACGACGATTGGTATTGTCGAAAGTCGGTGGAACAGGTCTTCGCGGAATTTACGTTCGCTGACGGCTTTGCGCAGGTCGACGTTGGTGGCGGCGATGATGCGCACGTTCGACTTCTGAACTACCGACGAGCCCACTTTGATATATTCTCCGTTTTCGAGGATTCGCAGCAGTCGAGCTTGTGTCGGCATGGGTAGCTCGGCAACTTCGTCGAGAAAGATTGTGCCGCCGTTGGCTTCTTCGAAGTAGCCTTTGCGGGCGGCAACGGCACCGGTAAAGGCGCCTTTTTCGTGGCCGAAAAGTTCGGAATCGATAGTGCCTTCGGGAATTGCGCCGCAGTTGACGGCGATGTATTTGTTGTGCTTACGCGAGCTATTGTCGTGAATGATTTTTGGAAAAAACTCCTTGCCGGCACCGCTTTCGCCGTTGATGAGCACCGACAGGTCGACCTTCGCAGCGAGCAGAGCGCGGCGAATGGCGTCGTTGAGCGGCTCGGAATTGCCAATAATGCCGAATCGTTGTTTAGTTGCTAATATTTCCTTGTTGTTATCCATAATCTCTCGCAAAAGTAAGCAAAAACTTCGACAATATAGCCCGTTGGCTGGTAAAAGTTTGTAAAAACGCATATGAAACAGCGCACTTATATATAATAAGGTGTAAATTGAGTGGTCGTGTGAAGAAAAAATGAGAAAAATTTATCAACAATTTTGCCATACCGAATAAAAGTTGTACCTTTGCGCACCGATTATATCCAAAAAAGCGTTTTGTCATGTCGTCGTTGCCGAAGCTTTTGGCCGGGTGGAAGCAGCGAGCGTGACTTATGTGATTAATTATTAAACAATTATTAAAAGTGGATACTTTAAGTTACAAAACAATTTCAGCAAATGCTGAGACAGCTAACAAGCAATGGGTTGTTGTTGACGCAACAGACCAACCCCTTGGTCGCTTGTGCGCAAAGGTAGCCGTTATCTTGCGCGGAAAGAACAAGCCCAACTTTACACCGCACGCAGACTGCGGCGACAACGTGATTATTATCAATGCCGACAAGGTTAAATTGACCGGCAAGAAGTGGACAGACCGCATCTATTTGTCGTATACCGGCTATCCCGGCGGACAACGCGAAACAACACCCGAAACGTTGATGAAGAAATCTCTTAACAAGCACATCAAGCCGGGCATCCACCCGTTGTTTGTGAAGGTTATGAAGGGTATGCTTCCGAAGAACCGTCTCGGTCGTCGTTTGATTGAGAATATGCACGTTTACAACGGTTCGGAGCATCCGCATGCCGCTCAGAACCCGACAGTTATTGACATCAACAAGGTTAAATAAAATTGAGGTATGGAACAAATTAATGCAACAGGTCGTCGTAAAGCGGCTATCGCCAGAGTATTCGTTACTGAAGGTACAGGCGTTATCACTATCAACAAACGCACTTTGGAGTCGTATTTCCCAAATCCCATCCTCCAATTTATCGTTAAGCAACCGTTGGAACTTCTTGGCGTAACTGAGAAATATGATATAAAGGTAAACCTCGTAGGTGGCGGTTTCACCGGACAAGCAGAGGCTCTTCGCTTGGGCATTGCTCGCGCTTTGGTGAAAATCAACGCAGAAGACAAACCCGCGCTTCGTGCTGCAGGCTTCGTTACTCGCGACCCGCGTGCCGTTGAGCGTAAGAAACCGGGCCGTCCGAAAGCTCGTAAGAGATTCCAATTCAGCAAACGTTAATATTTGTGCGAATCTCTATTTAGTGTTTAGTATCCAAATCGTCAAGACCAGCATACGGCGCGTAGCCGTGTCCCGCTACTCGACGATTGAATTTAGTAGAATGTAAACAAAAACAAAAACAAATTATGTCAACACCTAATTTTGAACAACTTCTCGAAGCAGGTTGCCATTTCGGCCACTTGAAACGTAAATGGAATCCTGCTATGGCTCCGTATATCTTTATGGAGCGCAATGGTATCCACATCATTGACCTTTATAAGACTGCAGCTAAGCTCGAAGAAGCCGCTGCCGCTTTGAAGAATATCGCTAAATCGGGTAAAAAAGTGCTCTTCGTAGCAACTAAGAAACAAGCGAAACAAGTTGTTGCCGACAAGGCTACTTCTGTCAACATGCCGTACGTTATCGAACGTTGGCCGGGCGGTATGCTCACCAACTTCCCGACAATCCGTAAGGCTGTCAAGAAGATGACCAACATTGACAAGATGACTAAAGACGGTACGTTCGACAACTTGTCGAAGCGCGAACGTCTCCAAATCACTCGTCAACGTGCAAAACTCGAAAAGAACCTCGGTTCTATCGCCGACCTTAACCGCCTCCCCTCGGCTCTCTTCGTTATCGACGTAATGAAAGAGCACATCGCAGTTGCAGAGGCTAAGCGTCTCGGTATCCCCGTGTTTGCAATTGTCGACACTAACTCTAATCCCGACCTCGTCGACTTCGTTATCCCTGCTAACGACGATGCTTCGAAGTCGATTGAACTCATCCTCGACACTGTTTGTGCTTCTATGTTGGAAGGTCTCGAAGAACGTAAGGCTGAAAAGGCTGACGCTCCCGAAGCCGCTGAAGACAAAGACGCTCCTGCTGCTCCCAAGCGCGAACGTCGCCGCATCAAAAAGGCTGCTCCCGAGGCTGAGAAAGTAGAAACAGCTGAAGAGGCTGCTGAATAATTTTTAACCAATAAAACAATTTTACAAGATATGGCTGTTACAATGAGCGACATCAGCAAGCTCCGCAAACTTACAGGAGCCGGCATGATGGACTGCAAAAAAGCATTGGAAGAAACCAACTGCGACATGGATGCCGCTGTTGAAATCATCCGCAAAAAAGGTCAAGCAGTTGCTGCTAAACGCGAAGACCGTGAGGCTTCTGAGGGTTGCGTACTCTCTGCTTGCGATGGCGATTTCGCTGCTATCGTAGCTCTCAAGTGCGAAACCGACTTCGTTGCTAAAAACGAAGGCTTCGTGGCTCTTACAAAGTCGATTCTCGACGCTGCTATGGCTGCTAAGGCTAAGTCTCTCGACGAAGTTAAGGCTCTGACTATCAATGGTACTGCTATCGCTGAACTCATCGTTGAAGAAATCGGTAAGACCGGCGAAAAGATGGAAATCGGCGCTTACGAATGCCTCGAAGGTCCCGGCACTACTTGCTACGACCACCTCGGCAACAAGCTTTCGACCATCGCTACTTTCAGCAAGCCCGTTGAACGTCAAGTGGGTCGTAACATCGCTATGCAAATCGCTTCGATGAACCCCGTTGCCGTTGACCAAGACGCTGTGCCCGCCGAAGTTAAGGCTAAAGAGCTCGAAATCGCTATCGAAAAAACTAAGGCTGAGCAAGTTCAAAAGGCTGTTGAGGCTGCCCTCAAGAAAGCTGGTTTCAACCTCTACATCTCTGAGAGCGAAGAACACCTCAACGAAGGTATCATGAAGAAAATGATTACCGAAGAGCAAGCTGACCAAATTCGCGAAATCAAGAAGACTGTGGCTGAACAAAAGGCTGCTAACCTTCCCGAGCAAATGGTTCAAAACATCGCTAACGGCCGTATGAACAAGTTCTACAAGGAAAACTGCCTCGTTGAACAAGGCTTCATTATGGACGAAAAAGGTGCTACTGTTAAGGATTATCTTAAGAGCATCGATGCTGAATTGAAAGTGCTTGCCTTCAAGCGCGTTAACTTGAATCAAGACTAATTTCGATTCGAATTACTTATACAAAGGGTGCCGACTGATTTAGTTGGCACTCTTTTTTTGTTTATACCTAAAATATACCACACGTGTGGTATTGCGGGTTTGTCATCCTGTCGCTATCTTTGCAACAACATTAGAAAAACGAATTATTATGGCTAAGATTTACAACAATTTGACAGAATTGATAGGCAATACGCCACTTTTGGAAGTGAAGAACATCGAAAAAGCAGAGTCGCTGAAGGCTCGCTTGATTGTTAAGCTTGAATATTTTAATCCCGGTGGAAGTGTAAAGGACCGTATTGCCTTGGCGATGATAGAGGCTGCTGAACAGTCGGGAGTGCTCAAACCCGGACAACTTATTATCGAGCCGACCAGCGGCAATACCGGTATCGGTCTTGCGTGGGTGGCTTCGGTGAAAGGCTATAAACTTATCTTGACGATGCCCGAAACGATGAGCGTTGAGCGTCAGAATCTGCTCAAGGCGCTTGGCGCCACTTTGGTGCTCACTCCGGGTAGCGAAGGTATGAAGGGCGCAATTCGTCGCGCAAACGAGTTACAGGCGGAAAACCCCGGTTCGTTCATTCCGCAACAGTTCGAAAATCCTGCCAACCCGTCAGTGCATCAACGCACTACAGCCGAAGAAATTTGGCGTGACACCGATGGCGCTGTCGACATTTTCGTAGCAGGTGTAGGTACGGGCGGTACGCTTAGCGGTACTGCTGCCGGACTGAAAGCGAAAAAACCGTCGGTAAAGGCAGTTGCCGTAGAGCCTGCAAGTTCGCCGGTTCTCGAAGGCGGTAATCCCGGTCCGCACAAGATACAAGGTATCGGCGCAGGCTTTGTTCCCAAAAACTTTAACCCCGCAGTGGTCGACGATATAGTAGGCGTAGCCGACAACGATGCAATCGGGGCATCGCGCTTGTTGGCGCAAAAAGAAGGTTTGTTGGTAGGCATCTCGGCAGGTGCTGCATTCTACACAGCACTTCAGTTGGCTAAAAAAGAAGAGAATGCCGGCAAAACCATCGTAGCCCTTCTGCCCGACACCGGCGAACGCTATCTCTCAACCGTGCTTTACGCTTTTGAAGACTATCCTTTGTAATTTAACTTTTTACATCAATGTCGCACACTCCCACATTCATCCTTGCCGACAATCAGGAAGTTACGCGTTCCGGACTCTTACATTACGTCACTACCTTGTTTTCGGGGGCTGTAACAATCCCTGTAGCGGACAAATCGCAGTTGATGTCGGTGCTTGATGAATGTGGAGCGGGCATTGTTGTTCTCGATTATACTTTATTTGATTTCCAAGGAATTGATGATTTTTTGAATTTAGTGAATCGCTTCAGTGAGGCGACTTGGCTGCTATTCTCAGCCGAACTCAGCGAAGGATTTATTCGACGTCTGAGTTTTGAGCATCGCATCAGTATGGTGCTGAAAGAGTGTAGCGGCGACGAGATTACGTCGGCATTGCGTTGCGCTGTAGTCGGTGAGCGTTTCTTATGCCATCAAGTGACGAACTTGTTGGTTTCGGCGCCCGAGTCGTTCGCCAAGCCGTTGCTTACGGCTTCCGAAACGGAAGTGTTGCGATTGATTGCTCAAGGCAAGAGCGTTAAAGAAATTGCTGCAGAACGTAATTCGAGTATACACACAATTACCACCCATAAGAAAAACATTTTCCGTAAATTGCAAATCAACAGTGTCTACGAAGCAACCAAGTATGCACTTCGAGCCGGTCTGCTCGAAATGGTTGAGTACTACATCTGATTAATCTCGCGCCAATTGTGTGTAATCAAAGAGTGAACTGCACTCCAAAAGTTTTTTGTCCAACTTTTGGGGTGCAGTACATTGTCCTGTCAGGCTCTTTGATGTCCGATGGAAAGTCGGTTAAATAGCGACTTTACGAGTGCAAGTGCCGTTTGCGGTAGTGCAACGAACGATGAATAGACCTTTGAGGGCGCCGATATTGACGTTCGTTGTGTTGACGTTGCGGCTAATCAGTACGCCGGCGGTGTTATAGATTTCAACGATGTCGACGGTGGTATTGAACGTCAGTCGGTTGCCGTTGCGGGTTATCTTCAGTCCGCTAAGGTTCGTGTCGACGCCGGAAGGCACATTGCGGTAGATGGTGTAGGCGGCGAAACCGATGGAGGGCAGGTAGAAGTAGACGTTGACACTTCTGCCGTTGTTGCTGATTTCGTGGTCGGTGCAAATGTCGCCGTACCAGGTTTCTTCTGTATATGCTCCAAAGCCGTTTGTCGTCCCCGGTACTTCCCAAAGATGCTCCATCGTTGCGTATTCGTAGTCGCTGTTGGTGCGAACGATGTTGAACGTCGTGCCTTGGCGGATGCCTTTGTTGGGGTAAACCACGAAATATTCTCCGTCGAATTGGAAGAATGTTCCACCGGTGCTGGCGGTTTGTGAGTCTTGGTTTTTGCCGATTTCGGGGATAACGTCATTGTTGGCATTATCGAACGAGTCATATTCTCCTGTTGCGAAGTTATATTTTGTCAGCGAAGTGTTGCATCCGTTGATGAAGAACCAATCGTTGTCGATAGGCATAACGCGCGGAGCCATGCCGAACGATCCGGCATTCGACGGCCAGAAGGAAGGTGCGGTGAACGTCGACTGCGATGCGAGCGAGCCGTTGCGGTATGTCCATTTCTGCACGCGGTTCGTATTTGCCTCGCATGCGAGTACGTAGAAATTGCCCGACGCTACGTTGCCATAGACGTTGCAGTGGTCGATACGTCCCCCCGACGATGAAGTTACCGACGCTACTTTCGTTGCCGAGCCGCTCGACAGGTCGATGCGGTGGATAACCAATGCTGTCGATGAACAGTTGAGGACCATATTGGCAATGCAAACATTGCCGTTGGAGTCTTTAAAGATGCTGTTGTTGGGGAAGTCACTGCCTTGTACACTCGACGGAAGGCTCAATTTGCCGATATATGCACCTGTCAGGGCGTTAAACTTCGCAAGGTAGCATGCGGAAGTGCTTGACTTTGTGTGTCCGGTGACGTAGATGACGTTGTCTTTTACGCAGAAGTCGCGGTTGTATTGGAAGTCTGTATAGCTCGGCATATTGCCGTAAGTGGTTGAGCGAAACCAGAGATTTTCGATGTTGTAACAGTCCGACGGGTAGTAGTCGGTGTTGTCGTAGGTGACGTTGTATGAACTTTCGCTCGTTGCGTTGTTGACCTTGAACGAACGTGTTTCCGAGTAAGAGTCGAAGATGCCTTGTGCCGAGGTTTTGACGCGCCAGTAGTAGGTTGCGTTGGCGAGCGCGGAAGCGCTGATGAAGTATTGCCAGTTGCCGTTGTCGGCAATTCCCCAGCCATCGGGCGCCGTCAGCGGGTCGGTGACGAGCGTTGTGTTGATGACGGTGGTCGAGAACGACGACGAGGTCGACACTTCGAGCGTATATTGCGTGGCATTGACATGTGTAAATTCCAAGAAGAAACTGTCGTCGACGGTTGTGCCGCTTGTCGGCGATACCAGGGTTGTTGCTTCGGCATATTCGCGGTGTGGTGTGTCGAACGACCATACTTCCGACACCGAGTCTTTGTAGCCCTCTTTCGACGTTGTTACGCGCCAGTAGAGCGTGGTGTTGTATGGTAACGAGGTTGCATTAATGGTCGTCGAGTTTGATTGCAACGAGGTGTTGTAGATTACGTCGGTAAAGTTTTCGTTGGTGGAAATCAGAAGATTGTAAGTGCAGCCCGCCACTTTCGTCCAACTGAAACCAAACGACGCAACGTCGTCGAGTTGCGAGCCGTTTGCGGGCGTCTTAAGCGTCGTTGTTCCTGCCGGCGACTTGTCGGCTGTGGTGAACGATGACGTGTCGGATGTGGTGTCCCAAGAGTTGTTTTCCGTCGTTGTGATGCGCCAATAGTATTTTGTGAGAGCGTCAAACATGGTGCGCACGTTAATCGTTGTTGAGTTGGTGGTTAGCCCTGTCAGCTCGTAATCGATAGTCGAGAAGTCGGATTTTTTGGAAACCTGAATTGTGTATTTCGGATTTGTTCCTGTTCCGGCTGACCACGAGAAAGTTGTGCTGCCTTCGACGCCTGTAGCCCCGTTAGAAGGTGAGATAAGCTTAACCTTGGTTGCATATTTCGTTATTTCATTGCTGTAGCGTGCATCGTATTCGTAACCGTATCGGTCGTAGACAGTCACGGCGAAATAGTAGCCGCTTTGGTAAGCCGACGGGATTGCGTAACTATTGGTATATGTCACGCCGAGCATGTAGTCGGATGCAATTCCGCCGCCCGAAACAGTGCTCTGTACGGCGGTGGTTGTCTTCGATTCGGGGATGGCGTATACGATGTAGCGGATGTTCGTTGCCGGTGCATCCCAAACGAGGTTGGTGCCGTTCACTTCGAGGTTGTCGACTTTGCTATATGTCGTCGAGCCTTTCTTCCACGACATCGTCGGCGGAAGAGCCGGCTTTTGGTAGACTGTACTGACGAGGTTGTTGACGAGGTTCAGCTTGCCGTGGCTCGCCTTGAACGAAAGCGAACGATAGTGGATTATGCCGGGTGCGCCTGTCTTTGTCAAACTGCGATTGTATTGAATCTGCTTTTTGATGGCATCGTAGTCGCCTGAGCCGCTTTGATAGTCGCTTCCCATATCGACATCGCTTATGTAGTCGGCAATACTTGCATAATATTGCCGCGAGAATTGGTTGGCAACTGTCGACCACCACGGGTCGAGTTTGTCGAGCGGATAACTGCTGCCGTAGTCGGATACACCCCAGTAGAGTTGTGGCGATACGAAGTCGAGGTATCTGTTTTTGAGCCATGCTACCGGGTCGGAGTATATGCCGTTGTATTGCCAGTCGGAACCGACCGTACACCGTGGAACACCATACGCCGAGGCTACCGACGAATCCGTACAAGCAATGCCGGCAGGCGAAACGCCGAACGAGCAATAGGGCTTGATGCTTTTTATGCGGTTGTTGACGGCGTTAATCATTTTGTTGACGTTGTTGCGTCGCCAATTGCCGATTGACGACCATCCGGAACTCTTAAACAGGTTCCAGTCGCCGGCAGCTGACGTTTGGGGAATTTTATTAGGATAAAAGTAGTCGTCGAAAATCACGCCGTCTATGTCGTAATTCGTTACAATCTCGCCGACGACATCGCAAATGTAGTTGGTCACTTCCGATAGTCCGGGGTTGAGGATATATGTTCCGAGATACTCAAGCAGCCAGCCGCTGTTGTTTATCTTTTTGTCTTGGTCCGTAGAGTTCCATAGACCGGTTTTCGCCGTGGCGAAACGGTAGGGGTTGACCCACGCATGCAGTTCGATGCCGCGCTTGTGTGCCTCTTCTACCCAAAATTCCAACGGGTCCCAGCCCGGGTTGGCTCCGCGTGAGCCGGTCAGATAGCTCGACCATGGCTCGTAGCTCGACTTGTAGAGGGCGTCGCAGCATGGGCGTACTTGCAGATAGACCGCATTTATGTGGGCTTTTTCGAGTTGGTTGAGGTAGTCGATGGCTTCGTTCTTCTGATTGGTTATCATCGACGAACTAACGCCGACGCCGACGCTTGGCCAGTCGAGACTTAGAAATGACGTCATCCATGCGCCTCGGAGCTCTCGCTTTAAGTAGGTGTCGGCTGATGCATTTAACACTACAATGACAGCCGCTAATAGGAGTATTAACTTTTTCGACAGAAATCTCATAACTTGATTTTTTGGCGTTTTGTTAAGGTTATGTTTAGATCGGTTTTTATTCGCAAATTTAATCTTAAATATTTCTAAACAAAAGTAAATCTTCAGTTATTTATCGAATTGTTAACTAACTTTAAAGATTGTAATTACTGTGGTTAATAAAAGTAAACACTTTCATGGCAATACTTGGAATGCTTCAGTTTTGTATGCAAATAAGACGCTTTAGTGCCTTAATTCTGCAAAATAGTAGAGATTGGATGATAGAAAGTTCCTCCCGAGAATAGTTGAGTTTTTTTGTTCAAATAAATATTGTATTTAGTATTAAAATTAGTATCTTTGCACAGTTGAAACTTTGAAAGAACTAAAATTGATATAAAATGGGTATGCTGAAATATAAAGGTTATACCGGTTCGGTAGAGTATAGCGATGAAGATAAGTGCTTGTTTGGCAAGGTTCAAGGTCTTCACGGCACGCTTATATCTTACGAAGGTACAACCATCGAAGAAATAACTAAAGATTTTGAATGCGCGGTAGATGATTACCTTGAAAGTTGCAAGGAAAGAGGTGTTGAGCCGGCCAAGCCCTATAGTGGTAAGTTGGTGCTTAGGATGTCTTCCGAACTCCATGGACAAGTGGCGGCAGCAGCTGTTGCTGTAGGTACTACCATAAATGATTTTATCAATCAGGCAGTTAGCAAAGAGGTTGCCCGTATTGCGCGATGATTGCATGTGCCGATGACCTTATCGAAAATATTTGTTACATTTGCAAAAAAACAATCAGATATGAAGAAATTAGTATTATTGTTTGCGGCGTTTTTTGCCATCAGTGCGTGTGCGCAGACTAAAACCGAAACTGCTACCGAAGAAACAGTGAAGGTAGTCGAGCCGACGGAGATGAACCTTGAAATGTTCTCCGAAAAGATATGCGACGTCAATACCAAGACGTGGAAATATAAAGGCGAACGCCCGGCAGTTATCGATTTTTATGCCACCTGGTGCGGTCCGTGCCGCGCGTTGTCGCCGCTCGTCGACAAGGCTGCCAATGAATATGCAGGCAAGGTGGATTTCTACAAGGTAGATATCGACAAAGTGCCCGAATTGGCACAACTTTTCGGCATACAATCTATCCCGGTGCTGCTGTTCATTCCGGTCGACGGTGAGCCGCAAGGCTCTATGGGGCTTATTTCCGACGATGAATTACATCAACGCATCGACTCTCTCTTGTCGAAATAGTAGTCTCTTAGCCTTTGACGAAGTGCCGTACGAGTAAGAAATTGGTCGGCACGCAGATGGCAAACACCGGTATCATTGCCAAGCTCTTCGGCACGCCGAGGTGAATGAAGAGCAGAAGCAATGCCCATTGCAGAACAAAATTGACAACGTGACTCAGCGCGAAGCCTAACGCTTTGCGCAGGTTCGGGTTTGTCTTAAATGTGAAAAATACGGTCGAAAAGAAGTTGAACACAAAGCTCACCAAGTAGCCGACAACGAAAGCCGTATTGTGCCCGGTTGCGGTTAGTAGAAGCAGGTAGACGCCGTATTGAATAGCCACGGCGGTTGTGCCGACAATGCAGAAGCGCAACGCCTCGCTGATGGTCGTTTTCGTTATTTTACCCATTTCGGAAAGTCGGATAGTTGAAGCATTTCGCGGTCGCCATTGCTGTCGCCGTAGGCATAGAGCACATAGTCGGCGCGATTCGGCTCGCATTCGAGCAGCCGCCGCACCTTCTCCGCGCCGTGACAATTCTTCGAACTGAAGCGGCCTGTGAGATGCCCGTCAATGACTTCTACGCGGGTCGCCAATACGCGGTCGGGTTCGACGCCCGCCGACGTGCACCACGGTCGCACCCATTCTTCGATGCTTGCGCTTACGACGTATGTGCGGTGCCCTTCTGCAACGTGTCGACGTAGCGCTTCTATCGTTTCCTCTCGCTTTATTTCGTCGACTCGTCGAGCGAAGTCTTCGCCCAGCGTGCGGAAACGCTCATATTTCATGCCTTTGAAAAAACACGAAAACAAGTGCTCTTTTGCGAACGAATTGCTCACCAAGTGTAGAACGTAAGCCGCCAAAACCGGCGAGCAAAGAGCCAATCCGACGTAGAGTCGGGTGCTGCCGCAAACAAACTTGATAAATTCAAACAGCGTGTCGCGCACGGTGAGCGTCCCATCGAAGTCGAACGCTGCTACTGTCTGTCGGTTTTTCATCTTCGAGGCGGATTAAATGTAAATAATAATCAAGAACGAAACAATCCAACAGGCAAGGCAAATCTGCAAGAACCTATTGTGGATGAGCACCTTCGTAGGACTGCCACTGCTAAGGTTGACAATCGTAATCTGCAGATAGCGTATAATTCCCGCAAGAACGAATATCGAAGTGAGATAGAGATATTTGCCTCCCCCTTCAAAACGTGCCACAACGTCGGGGCTAACGGTGTACATGATGTAGCAAACCATCGTAATAGCAGCCACGATGCCTATGGCTTGGTTCATAAAGTCGAGATTGTAGGCGGCAACGTTTTTGCGAGGGAGCACGCCTGTCTGTTCGTAGATAGCCACGTCGTCGCGGCGTTTGGCAAGTGCCAAAAACAGAGCAAGCAGGAACGTCATGAGCACAATCCAGTGCGAGATGAAGATGCCTGTGGCAAATCCGCCGACAAAAATGCGCAGCACGAAACCGATAGAAATGATAAACACGTCGACTATGGCAATTTGCTTGAGCCGCAAGCAGTAGGCGATGTTCATAACGAAGTAGATGCCAATCACGATGGCAACATTCGTCCAACTGTCGCCGACGAAAAATGCAGATACGAACGACGTAGCCAAGCAAATTGCGGCAAGTGCCCAACCGAGAGCCGTGCTTATAGCGCCGGAGGCTATCGGACGGCTACATTTCTTGGGGTGACGGCGGTCGGCTTCGGCGTCGACAATGTCGTTCATACAGTAGATGCCGGCAGCGGCAAAGCAGAAGGCGACAAATGCCATAAACGTCGATAGCAGAGCATCGGCATCAAAGAGTTGACCATTGAAAAACAGGGGCAGAAAGACGAATCCGTTCTTCACCCATTGTTGCGGTCTGAGCAGTAGAACGATATTTCGAATCATGCTTTAGCGGGTTTTGCGGTTTTCAAATCGAGCCAATACGCAGCCCAGATGATGGCAGCGAAGAAGAATGGATAGTGGTAGCGCGGCGAGACGGAGAAAATACACGTCGACAGCGTGCCCAGCAGCAGTAGCAAGAGTAGGTAACCTTTGTCGGTCAGGATGTCTTTGCGCCGCTTGACGACGGCAATGACAAACATCAGCAGCACGGCGTAGTAGACCACCGACTTGTAGAACATATTCCACACGCGCTTGACAATCGACGCCTTGTCGGCACCGCCGTGGGCGGCTTTGTCGACAAACCCGTCGCCGCCGATAATCGGGCGTTCGGGCCACGAATCTTCGACATAGAGTCCGGCGAGTTTCATCACGTAGAGCGTGGCAAATCGTCCCGGGTGCGACTTAATCCACTCGATGGCGCGGGCTTTGCGAATGGAGTCGCGCTCGGCAAACGTGTAGCGCTCAACATCTTTGATGTAGCAAGTCGACGTGGAGTCGTTGCAGAGCGACGAAGCCACGCCGCCGTAGGCTTTGTCGTTGGCGGTCATTATCAGGTTGATGCCCGACGTGGTCGATTGGTAGACGAAATAGCCCATTTGGCGTTGCGCCAACAAGCCAAACCCAATGCTCAGCAGCACGATTGGCGCCAAGAGGGCAACGTAAGATGTCCACCGCGATTTGTGCCGCCAAAAGTACAGCAAAATCACCGGAACGAAGATGATAATCAGCGGGCGTACCCAGTTGGCGAATGCCAAAAGCACACCTGCCAAGGCAATCCTACGCAGCCGCGGTTGCAGCGATAGCGATAGCGCCGTAATCGACAGAAAAAGGAAAGGCACTTCGGTTCCCGCCGGCAGCACGACCATCACATTAGAATACATCAGGCAGAACAGCGTAACGGCGATGTAGGCTGTGCGTCGGCTGAAAAAGCGGTTCGAAAGATACCATACGTTCCACAGTATGCCGACGTTCATCAGCAAGTTTAGGAAGAAATTCGCCTTCAGCGTGCCGAACAATTTGAGCTGCAGAATGAAGAAATTGATGAGTCCGGGAGCCCAAATGTATGAGGTATAGATGCTGTCGACGTCGGGATACCAAACGCCTTTCTCGAAACATTCGGTAGCCATTTTCATATATAGACCTTGGTCGCTACGTTGTGCAACGTCCCAAAACACAACGATAAGAACTATTTGAAGCAGGAGCCACAAAGCCGCAGCCACAACTGCAACTCGCTTCCATGTGAATAATGCTTTTAAATTCATTGTCTATTTCTTTGTGGCAAAGATAGGGAAAATAATCGGATATTTAGGTAAATACGAGCAAAAACGTGGAATTTATGTTATCTTGGTAGGTCTAATAGTTGAATAAACAATAATTTTTCGTATTTTTGCGAAAATTTACTTACACTAACCACCAAAACGAAGATACTAAGAAAAATGAGAAAATGGCGTGTAGAAGATAGTGCAGAACTCTACAACATCAACGGTTGGGGTCTGAAATATTTCTCTATAAACGACAAAGGTCATGTGCAAGTGACCCCACGTGAAGACTATGCTCCGGTCGATTTGAAGGAGCTGATGGACGAACTGCAGGTGCGCGACATCACGGCGCCGGTATTGCTGCGTTTTCCCGACATTCTGGACAACCGCATCGAGAAAATCTCGCGATGCTTCGGGCAAGCCGCCGGCGAATATGGCTACAAGGCGCAAAACTTTATCATATATCCGATAAAGGTCAACCAGATGCGCCAGGTGGTCGAAGAAATTGTCAGCCACGGGCGTAAGTTCAACATCGGTCTTGAAGCGGGGTCGAAGCCGGAATTGCATGCCGTGCTGGCTACAAACATCGACGAAAGTAGCCTGATAATCTGTAACGGTTATAAAGACGAAAACTATATAGAATTGGCATTGTTGGCTCAGAAGATGGGTCGACGGATATATATCGTTGTCGAAAAGCTCAACGAACTGCGCCTGATAGCGACGCTTGCCAAGCGCTTGGGCGTGCGTCCCAACGTGGGAATTCGCATCAAACTGTCGAGCTCCGGTAGCGGAAAGTGGGAAGAGTCGGGCGGCGACCAAAGTAAGTTCGGACTTAACTCCAGCGAACTGCTCGAAGCCCTCGAGATTCTCGAAAAGCAAAAGATGACCGACTGCCTCAAACTTATCCACTTCCACATTGGCAGCCAAATCACCAAGATACGCCGCATCAAGAATGCACTTCGTGAGGCGACGCAATTTTATGTGCAGCTCACGAAGATGGGCTTCGATATCGACTTTATCGACATCGGCGGCGGCTTGGGCGTCGACTACGACGGCACGCGCAGCAGCGCCAGCGAGAGCAGTATGAACTATTCCATCCAGGAGTATGCCAACGACGCCGTTTCGGCGCTCGTCGACGTGTGCGATAAAAACGGCATAAAGCAGCCGAACATCATCACCGAGTCGGGACGCTCGCTCTCGGCTCACCACTCGTTGCTCATCTTCGAGGCGCTCGAAACCACTCAGTTGCCCATCTGGAACGACAATGAGGAAGTTGCTGCCGACGACCACGAATTGGCTCGCGAACTCTATGACATCTGGGACAAACTCAACCAGCAACGCTTGCTCGAGAGTTGGCACGACGCTCTGCAGATTCGCGAAGAGGCGCTCGACTTGTTCAGCCTCGGTATGCTCGACCTGCGCACGCGTGCGCAAATCGAAAAATTGTTCTGGTCGGTTGCGCGCGATGTCAACGACCTGGCGCGCGGCATGAAGCATGTGCCCGACGAATTGAAGATTTCGAAGATGTTGCCCGACAAATATTTCTGCAACTTCTCGCTCTTCCAATCGTTGCCCGACTCGTGGGCTATCGACCAAATGTTTCCGATAATGCCGATATCGCGGCTCGACGAGAAGCCGACGCGCACGGCAACCATCCAAGACATTACCTGCGACAGCGACGGGAAGATTTGCAACTTTATCAGCGACCATGGCGTGTCGAATGCGCTGCCGATACACCCGCTACGCAGCAACGAATCGTACTATATCGGCGTGTTCCTCGTCGGTGCTTACCAGGAGATTTTGGGCGATATGCACAATCTTTTCGGCGACACTACGGCGGTGCACATCAGTGTCTATGCCGACCACTACGAGATTGACCAAATCATCGACGGCGAAACGGTTGCCGAGGTGCTCGACTATGTGCAATACAATCCCAAAAAGTTGGTGCGCAACGTCGAAACGTGGGTGACTCAGTCGATGAAAAAAGGCAAAATTACGCCCGAGGAAGGTCGCGAATTCTTGAGCAACTACCGTTCGGGACTTTACGGTTATACGTACCTCGAAAAAGACTGATAGCCTTATGCCTCGCTACTTCCTCCACTTGGCATACAACGGTGCCGACTACCACGGCTGGCAGTCGCAACCTAATGCCGTTACCGTGCAGGAAACCGTGGAGAAGGCTCTTTCGAGGGTGTTGCGGCGACAGGTAGCTATCGTAGGCGCCGGCCGTACCGACACCGGCGTAAATGCGCGTTCGATGTACGCTCATTTCGATGTCGACAACGAAATTGCCGACCCGCAACGACTCATTTCTGCGCTCAATAGCCTCGTCGGGCGCGACATTGCCATCTACGGCATTCGTCGTGTGGCTGACGATGCTCATGCGCGGTTTGATGCCGTGGCGAGGACGTATAAGTATTTCGTCACGACTCGCAAGTCGCCGTTCGACTATCGCTTTGCGTGGAATCCTCCATATCGACTCGACGTCGACGCTATGAACGCAGCGGCGGCACGATTGGCTGATTACATTGACTTTACCAGTTTCTCAAAACTTCATACCGATGTGGCGACCAATAATTGCCGCATCTACGAAGCCCGGTGGACAGCCGAAGGCGATAGGCTGACGTTTACCATCAAGGCAGACCGCTTTTTGCGAAATATGGTTCGCGCCATCGTCGGCACGCTTGTCGACGTGGGGCGCGGAAAGACGTCGGTCGACGAGTTTTGTCGCATCATTGAGCGCAAAGACCGCTGTGCGGCGGGCGCTTCCGTTCCGGGTAATGCGTTGTTTCTTTGGCAAGTGGATTATCCTTATGAGGTGGATTGATTACTTTCGAAAATGAGAAAATACATATTCATCATACTGACCTGTATTGTTGCCGTGCTGACGGCATCGGCTGTCGACTTCAGCGGCTCGGCGGATGCCATCAAGCGGTTTTGCTCGGCACGAGGCATGAAGCGTGCCCATGTCGGGTTCTGCGTTATGGACTTGCAAACCGGCGAAATGAAAGTTGCCTACTGCGAGCGCGATTCGTTCATCCCGGCTTCGGTCACCAAACTTGTAACCTCGGCAACGACGATGAAAGCGCAGCCCGAGGGCTTTTCGTTTATCACCACCGTTGCTTGCCGCGGAAGAGTTGTCGACGGCACGTTGAAGGGCGACTTGGTCGTTCGAGGAAGCCTCGACCCGACCGTCGAGTCGCGGTTCTTCAAGAAGCATCCGTCGTTTATCGAGCAATGTCTGCGCGCCGTCGGCCGTTTCGGCATAACGAAGATTGAGGGCAGAGTGGTGGTCGACAATACCATCTATCACGAAAATCCGGTGCCCGACGATTGGGAAGACCCCGACGTAGCCGAGGACTATGGCGCCGGGCTGTTTGCTCTCAATTATGCCGACAACCAGGCGCTGCTTAAGTTCGAAACCACTGCCGACAGCCTATGCTTGGTTGATGTTACACCGAAGTGCTCTTTCGGAGTACTCGACAACCGTGTGCGCATTGTCGGTGCCAAATCGGCAACCAGACTGCGATTTTTTCGCAAGAAAAACAGCGAAACCTTGCGCATTACGGGTTCGATGTCGCGTCAAAGTAAGCCTTATACCTACCGCTCCACGATGAGCGATGCCCACCGTGCATTCGTCAATGCCCTTACCGACTCGCTCGTGGCTCATGGCGTAGAAGTCGGCGGACACAAGCATGAGAGACATCATCACGAGGAAACGATTATGGTCTATTCGTCGCCGTTGCTCGACGATATCGTTAAGTCGTTGCTCTATCGCAGCGACAATATGTTTGCTGAGGCTGTCTTGCGCGCCAATTCCGTAGGCTTCGATAAGACAATAACGCGCAAACATAGCCTGAAGAAGGAACGCCACATCCTCAAGGACTGGCACGTTGACCTCAGTCATGTCAACCTTTACGACGGCTCGGGACTGTCGCGGTCGAATCATTTCACGCCTGTTTTTCTTGCCTCGACGCTGCGCGCCGCCTACCTCGACCCGAAACTCGGGAAACGCTATAGTGCATTGCTTCCCGTGTGCGGGCGCAACGGCACTGTGCGTAGTCTGCTCTGCGATACGCGCCTCGACGGACGTATTGCGCTGAAGTCGGGTAGCATGAATGCCGTGCAGAGTTATGCCGGGTATTTCCCCGCCGACGAGCCGCGTTATGCCGTGGTTTTGATGGCTAACCGTTTTACTTGCTCGCATAGCGATATTCGTCGACTTATCGAATTACTTCTTCTCGACGTTTTCGACGAAAAAACCGCCGATAATTCTTAGCGTAAATTGTTTGTTTATTATAATTTTTTGTGTACGTTTGCAATAATATAAATACACAACGGCTTATGGATGAGATAAAATCAATGCTTCGTGAAGTGCTCGAATTGGAAGGACTTCTGATGGTCGCTGACTCTCGCGGCGACGAAACGCCCGACGCTGTTTTTACGTTAATAAAGGAGAAAATAGAACAACTTCGCGAATACACTTCGTGCCTGCCCGACGTGGCGGTCGACGAACAAGTTGGCGAAGAAGTCGACGAACAAGAGCCTGTTGTCGAGCCCGAAGACGAGCCTGAATACGTGCTCGAGGCGGAACCCGAGGAAGAAATCGAGCCGGAGATTGAGGCTGAACCGGAAATTGAAGTAGAGCCGGAGCCGGAACTCGAAGAAGAACTCGAGGCTGAACCTGAGCCGGAGATTGAGCCGGATATTGAGGCTGAACCGGAAATTGAAGTAGAGCCGGAGCCGGAGCTCGAGGAAGAAATCGAGGCTGAGCCCGAGGAAGAACTCGAGCCGGAGATTGTGCCTGAAATCGAGGCAGAGCCGGAGCCGGAAATTATAAAAAATGTTGACGAAACCGCTCCGGAGGCAATAATTACGCTCGACGAAGCGTTTATACGTAATAAGGCGAAAGACCTCAAGAGCGCATTTTCGCTCAACGACACATTCCGCTTCCGTCGCGAACTCTTCGGCAACAGCGCTGCTGATATGAACGATGCCATCGATTTGGTAAACGCTATGAACAGTTACGAGGAAGCCGAAGACTACTTTATCAACGACCTTGGCTGGGATGCCGAGTCGGACGAAGTTGGAGAGTTTATGGAGATAATCCGTAACCACTTTATTGCACAATGACCGAACGCAACAAAATAACACGAGGAGTGCTCTATGTCGTTCCCACGCCGGTGGGCAATATGGACGACATGACTTTTCGTGCAGTCAACGTGCTGAAGTCGGTCGACACGATTCTTGCCGAAGACACGCGAACGAGTGCCACGCTGTTGCGCCATTTCGACATAAAGGCACGGCTGGAGAGCCATCATAAGTTTAACGAGCACGAAACGTCGGCGGGCATAGTTGCTCGTCTCAAGTCGGGTGAATCGATAGCACTCATCTCCGACGCCGGTACGCCGGGGATTTCCGACCCGGGATTTATGCTGTCGCGCGAGTGCCGCAACCAAGGCGTTGAGGTGCAGTGTCTGCCCGGCGCCACGGCTTTTGTTCCCGCGCTCGTCGATTCGGGATTGCCCTGCGACAAATTTTGTTTTGAGGGCTTCTTACCGCAGAAAAAGGGCAGAGCAACGCGGATTGCGCAACTTGCTGAAGAGCCGCGAACGATTGTCGTCTACGAGAGCCCGCTGAGGCTGCTCAAAACGCTTCAGCAACTTGCCGAGGCATTCGGCGCCGACCGCGATGCCGCCGTCTGTCGCGAAATCTCCAAACTTCACGAGACAGTCCACCGCGGTACGCTCGGCGAACTCGTCGATGAGTTTTCTGCAACCGAGCCACGCGGCGAAATTGTGCTTATCGTTGCCGGAAAGCCGCAGCAACAACAGAAAAAAGTAGATAAATACGCTCAATTTAAAACCAATAAAAAACCCGAAGTATGAAACGTACACTATTAATCGTAGCCGCATGTTCTATCCTCTTCTCGTGCGGTAACAATGGAAAAACCGATGCGCAACTTCAACACGAAGCCGACTCGTTGAAACTCGAATCGACCGAAGCACAGCGCGACAGTCTGCTCTCGCTCGTTGGCGAAATCAGCGAAAGCCTTACCGAGGTGAGCCGTATGGAGAACGTCATCACTTCGCCTGATTTCCAGAGCGAAACACCACAACAAAAGCGTCAGATTCTTGCCAACATTCAAGCGCTCCGCGACGAATTGCGCAATCGTCAAGACAAACTTACTCAACTCGAAGCTCGTCTGAAGAAGTCGAATAATTTCTCGAAGGAACTCGAAAGAACCATAGAGGCGCAAAAAACGCTCATCGCCGAGCAATCAGCAAAAATCGACCAACTCCAACAGCAACTCACACAAGCGAATGCCGAAATCGCAAACCTGAACGTGCGCGTCGACTCGCTCCACACCGAGGTGGCTACCGTTACCGAGCAAAAAGTGGCAGCCGAGCAACATTCGCAAGCTGTTACCAACGAGCTCAACACGTGCTTCTACGCTATGGGTTCTAAGTCGGAACTGAAAGCGCATAATTTGCTCGAAAAGAAATTCTTGGGTAAAACGAAGATTATGGAAGGTAATTTCGACCGCTCGTTCTTTACCAAAGCCGACAAGCGTACGCTTAAGTCTATCAACACCTACGCACCGAAAGCTAAAATCTTGACAAAGCAGCCGGTAAGTTCTTACGAAATCAACGACGTCGGCGGCAACAAGGTTATCAACATTACCAATCCGACCCTCTTCTGGGAAAAATCCGATTTCTTGATTATTCAAATCAATTAGGAATAGATAAGAGGAGCGTTTATCGACTATCGATAGGCGCTCCTTTGTTATTCGCCCTTTTTTATAAAAACCAAGGCGTCAAATCCATTCGATGTGAAACGAATTGGGACGTTGGCGTGAAATTCCGCGCTATTATTTTGTCGGTTCTGTCTTTATTCTGTAATTTTGCTCTTGAAAGGACTTTTCGATGAAATTATCTGAACTTAAAACAGGCGAAACGGGCATAATCGTGAAAATCACGGGCCACGGCTCTTTCCGTAAGCGAGTTATGGAAATGGGCTTCGTTAAGGGAAAAAAGATACATGTAGAACTTAATGCGCCGCTTCACGACCCGATAAAATACCGCATTCTCGACTACGAAATCTCGCTACGACGTAACGAGGCGGAGCTTATTGAAGTTGTTGCCGACAATCACGACTCTGCCACTGTCAGCACCGATGCCGCCCAAATTCGCGAAGACGATGGCGACTTTATCAAGGCTTTCGACCGCGAACGGCGTACAATCAACGTGGCGCTCATCGGTAATCCTAATTGCGGAAAGACGTCGCTTTTCAACGTAGCAAGCGGTGCTCACGAACATGTGGGTAACTATAGTGGGGTGACCGTTGATGCTAAAACCGGTGAATTGGACTACAAGGGTTACCATTTTAACATTGTTGACCTGCCCGGCACGTATTCGCTTTCGGCGTATTCTGCCGAAGAACTCTATGTGCGCCGTTACCTCCACGACCAATTGCCCGACGTGGTTATCAACGTGCTCGATTCTACCAACCTTGAGCGCAATCTCTACCTTACTACCGAACTTATCGATATGGACCGCAGTATGGTGGTTGCGCTAAATATGTATGACGAACTCGAGCGCTCGGGCGATAAGTTCGACTATGAGGCTATGGGGCGTATGATTGGTGTGCCGATGGTGCCGACAGTGTCGAAAACCGGTCGCGGCATCGACGAACTCTTCGACACGATTATCGAGGTCTACGAGGGTCGCAACGACGTGGTTCGCCATGTGCATATTGCATTCACCAAGGACATAGAAAGCGCTGTCAAGGCTATTCAGACGGAACTGAAGAAGGAGCAAACACTCGATTTGCACTTCTCGGCACGTTATCTTTCTATTAAATTCCTCGAAGGCGATAAGGAAATTGTCAACCTCGTTAAGTCGCTGCCGCGCTACGATGAGATTCGTCGGCTTCGCGACCGCCTGGTGGCTGAAATCGAAGAAATCCACGAGGAAGATATGGCGGCTATCATTGCCGGCGCCAAGTATGGATTCGTGTCGGGTGCGCTGCGCGAAACGCTTGTTCGTGACAATGATAAGGACGAATTTAAGTCGAGTAGCCTGATTGATTCGGTTGTGACAAGTCGCATTTTCGGCTTCCCGATATTCTTCTTAATCATGTGGCTTATGTTTTGGGCGACGTTCGAAATCGGGCAATATCCGATGGATTGGATTGACCACCTCGTGCAGTGGATTGGCTCGGTGTTGAGCAACAGTCTGCCCGAAGGTCCGGTAAAAGATATGATTGTCGACGGCATAATCGGTGGCGTCGGCGGCGTGATTGTTTTTTTGCCCAACATTATGATTTTGTATGCGTTTATTTCTTTTCTGGAAGATTCCGGCTATATGTCGCGCGCAGCGTTTATTATGGACCGCATAATGCACAAAATCGGGCTTCACGGCAAGTCGTTTATCCCGTTGATTATGGGCTTCGGCTGCAACGTGCCCGCCATCATTGCCACCCGTACCATCGAGAGCCGTAGCAGTCGGTTGATTACGATACTCATCAGTCCGTTTATGTCGTGTGGAGCGCGTCTGCCCATCTACTTGTTGCTGGCGGGTGCTTTCTTCCCGGAGCACGCCTCTGCCGTACTCTTTGGTATGTATGTGCTTGGAATCGCCGTGGCGGTTATTACGGCAAAGTTGATGCGCCGCATTAAGTTTAAGGTCGACGAAACTCCTTTCGTTATGGAGTTGCCGCCTTATCGAGTGCCGACGCTCAAGGCTACGTTGCGCCACATGTGGGCGAAAGGCTACCAGTATCTGCGCAAGATGGGTGGCATCATTTTGGTGGCAAGTCTGTTGATTTGGGCGCTGAGCTACTTCCCGCGACCAACCGAAGCGCAAATCGAACAGGCGCGCACCGAACTCGCCGGAACTGTCGTTAGTGCCGAGCAAGCCGAAAATTTTGCCCAAAGCGAAAACTCTTATCTGGGTCGCATCGGCAAGGCTGTTTCTCCAGTGTTCGAGCCTCTGGGCTTCAGTTGGAAGATGACCATCTCGCTCATTTCCGGTACGGTGGCAAAAGAAACCGTTGTATCGACGCTCGGCGTGCTCTATAGCGGTGATGCGGCTTCGTCGAACGAAGACCTCGGCAAACGTTTGCAAGCTCCTAACCCCAAAACCGGTGTGCCCGACTTCACGTCTGCTGTAGCATTGGCGTTTATGGCATTCGTGCTGCTCTATGTGCCTTGTATTGCAACGATTACCGCTATTGTGAAAGAATCCGGCAGCTGGAAGTACGGCGCTTTTACGTTCGTCTATAATACCGCTGTGGCTTGGATTATTGCTTTCATTGTCTACCAAATCGGCTCGCTGTAGTAGTATAATAGTTTAAGGAACGCGCTCTTAACCTTGTTTGTGAAATAAAAAAATGTGCAAATAAAGGTTAAAGCGTTTCTTTTTTGTATTCGAATTAGTATGTTTTTCATATTTTTTGTGATACATTTGCAAAAATATGTATGTTAAACCAATAAGTCTGCAATCCGTCTAATTCTGAATCAGAGTAATTAACAACCTTAATATAAAACAACCATATGAGAAAATTACTTTTTACTATTGCCGTATGCGTCGCCACAGTGGCATCAGCAGGGCAATTCAAGGTGACGGCGTTGAAGTCTGTCGACGTCAAAACCGAAAAGCCGACATTCCATCCTCGCTTTATGCCCGATGGAGAGACCTTGTTGGTCAGCTCCGAAAGCTATAGCGGACTTGGTCTGATTGACATCAAAACAGGTAGTTATAACCATTTGACCGACATGGTAGGTGCGGGCTACAAAGCCGCTATCTGCGATGACGGCAAAACTATCGTTACTCGCCAATTCAATTTCAACACGATGCGCGAGTCGCTCTACACCCTCGACATTGCTACTCGTCAAACGACAGTGCTCGCCGACGACATCGAACACATCAACGCCGTGAAAGTTGAAGCCGGCGACGTTGAAATCAACAACAACGGCACTATTGTGCGCCGTAGCATCGCCACTCGTCAAAACAAGGCTGTCCCCACCGACGACGTTTTCGTGACGGAAGAAGACCTTAAGATGGTGGTCTACAAAAACGGCGTGCGCACAGTGGTCGACCCGATGAGCACTCCCGAATACGATGCTCAATACACTTGGACAAGCCTTTCGCCCAACAAGAAGAAACTTCTCTTCGTTAGCGGCAACGATGCTTATACCTCCAACCTCGACGGAACAGGTATTGTGCGTTTGGGCGCAATTCACGCTCCAGTGTGGCGCGGCAACGACTATGTAGTCGCTATGGAAGACCATGACGACGGTCATATTTTCACCTCAAGCGACATCGTTATTGTTAGAGTCGACGGCGCAAACTATCAGAAACTCGAAGGCGTTAAAGGCGAAATCAACATGTTCCCGAGTGTTTCGCCCGATGGTAGCAAGATTGCTTACCACAACGTCGACGGAAAGATTTACGTTATGACAATTGGGGAGGAATAGGCTATGAAGAAAATCAGTATATTGGCACTTTGTGTGCTTGGTCTGTCGCTTTGTGCAAATTCTGCCAACTTCGGCGGCAAGAAGTTCTATATCAACCCCGGACATGGCGGACACGATAGCGACGACCGCCCGACGGCTCTCCCGCTGAGTGTGCCTATGTTCTACGAGTCGGACGGTAACCTCGACCGCGGAAATCATCTATACAGCTTTTTCGTGAACAATGGCGGCCAAGCAAAGATGTCGCGTACGACCAACAACTCCAGCGACGACTTGGCGCTGTCGACAATCGCTTCATACGCAAACTCTTACGGCGGCTATTTTATTTCGCTGCACAGTAACGGCGCCAACGCAAGTGCCAACTACATTTGCGCAATGTTCCGTTCGCAAGGCAGCTCAACGTCGAACTCCAACGAGGCAATCGCCGGGTCGAAGGCGATGGCAACGGCTGCTGTAAACTGGCAAGATGCCGTTACACTATCGAACCAAACTTACGAGACTCCGCGTACTTTTGCCGATTATCCTTTCTACGGCTATCACTTGGGCGTGCTCCGTACGAACAACTGTCCCGGTTATCTTATTGAGTCTTGGTTCCACGACTATCGTCCGGAAGCGCTTCGCATGAAGAGCACCGTATACAACAAAGTGTTGGCATGGCAAATCGCTCGCGCAGCCCTTCAAAGCCCCGGCGGTAGCGGTACGCTCCAAGCCGTTGTGCAAGGCGATATCCGCGACTTGTCGAAGTCGTGCGGCTACACAAACTATACAACTCGCGGTCGCGACCAGTATAAAGCCGTTAACGGTGCTACCGTTCAATTGCTCAACTCGTCAGGTGCCGTAGTTAGCTCAATGACTACCGACAACTGCGAGAACGGTTTCTACGCTTTCTTTATTGATTCGACCGGCACTTACACCATTAAGGTCTCTAAATCGGGCTACAAAACGGCTACAAAAACCGTCAACGTTTCCGCTCTCAGCACTCAACAAATGTGCACATTCGACCTTACAGAAGGTGCAGACGAAGGCATCGCGGTAAGCCCGGCGGCTGTCGACTTCGGTAAAGTTACCATCGGTGCTCCTGCTTCGGCATCTGTCACTGTGACCGGTAACGGCCTTTCTTCCGCTATCTCGGCAAGCATTAACAACTCTGAATTCAGCCTCTCGACCTCATCGCTTGCTGCTTCGGGCGGTAAATTGACTATCACTTGCTCTCCCTCTTCGGCAGGTGCTAAGTCAGCAACTCTTACTCTCAAAAGCGGCTCATTCACAAAAACCGTGCTCGTTAACGCAAATGCTGTTAACCCGCCGTTGAAACTTACTGAAATCTGGAACTATAGCGAAACGTCGGGTAAAAATGCTTCGTGGACTTCCGACAAAGCGGCTATCCGTAACATGTGCTACGGCAACGGTAAACTCTTCGTTGTTAAGCCTTCCGCAGCCGAAATCCTCGTTGTCGACGCTCGCACTGCTCAACAAGTTGGTACTGTCAACACGACAGGCATCGATGGTGGTACTTTCAAGGTTATGGACGTTCAATTCGTCAACGGAAAATTGTTGGCAACCAACTTGGCAACGGCAACCTCTCCGATATTGAAAGTCTATGTTTGGAACGACGGTTACGATGCCGCTCCCTCGGAATTGCTCAACACTACCGATTTGGCGGGCTTTTCACGTATCGGCGACACCTTCTCTGTGAAAGGCGACTTGACAAGCGGCGAACTCCTTTATGCTGCCGGCTCGAATTCGGAGGAGAACAAAATCGTCAAATATGCAATCTCTAACGGCGTTGCAAGCGCCACTCCGACAACGATTGTCATTACGGAAGGTACAGAAGGTATCAAACTTGGTTCGTCGCCTCGCGTTGTGGCTGACAGCAAATCCAATAAATATTGGGTTAACGGACAGAACTACTATGCTTCGCTCGTCTCTGCCGAAGGTATGCTCGAATCGACTCTCAATAGTGCCGAACTCAAGAACGTTTACCAAGGTAACTCGTTTACTACTTTCGACTTCCGCGGTTCTTCTTATGGTGCGGCTCTGACCTACCTCCCGGCTGCCCAATCTGCGACAGGAGAAACAATTACTGCCGGCCGTGCTATTCTATTCGATGGTACTAACGGTTGGGCAAGTGCCGAAAATATCGGTGAATATCCTGCTGCAGGTCTTGGCACTACCCGTAACACGTCGTTCAGCAGTAATATTTCTGTCAACGTAACCGGCGACGACTGCGTCGAAATGTGGGTGCTCGTCAACAACCAGGGCGTTGCCTACTATCGTTACGGCGCGATTCCCGGTCCGACGGTTTCGGTTTCGGCTTCGTCGTTGAACTTCAACACTGAGGCTTACACTCCTGTAACCAAGACTGTGACAATCAGCGGTTCTAACCTCGAAGGCGACATCAACCTTGCTCTCTCGGGTGCTAATGCCGACCTCTTCTCGCTCAGCACATCGACTATTGAAAAGGCTGCCGGCTCGGCTACAGTTACCATTACTTACAGCCCCGAAAGCGCAGGTACTCACACAGCTACCTTGACGGCTTCAAGTGCTAACGCTACGGGTGCTACTGTCGCTCTCACAGGTGCGGCTACGGCGAAAATGGATTTCGACGACAACGTAACAATGCTTACCGAAGGTTGGGTTTACAGCGCTACTAAGGGCAACACAGCCGATGCTTCGTGGCTCTCGCTCGCCGACCCGGCTTCGTCCGACATTGCTTACAATGCAGGCAAACTCTATGTGCTCAATGGCAAGCCTTATCTAACAGGTACGATTGCTGTCGTTGATGCAAAGACAGGTGCTAAAATCAAAGACCTTGACATGACCGGCGTTACCGGCGGTTGGAATTATTCGGCCGGCTTGGCAGTGCTTGGCGGTAAACTTCTGCTCTCTAATGCAGCTCGCGCTACTGACAACTTCATAGTATATATTTGGGACGATGACAATTCGAAACCGCGCGTATTCCTTAACGTAGATGGCGCAGGTCACGGAAGTATCGATGTCGGCGACCGTCTCAACGTAGCTGGCGACTTGACTAACGGTAAAATTTTGGTTTCGAATTCAACTAAGATGCTTATCTATCCGGTGACAAACGGCACCGCGTCAACAGCCTATCAAACCGTTACATTCGGAAAAACGCTCGGCTCTCACAGAGCAATGGTCGACATTACAGCCAATGCTGACGGCACATATTGGGTAACGGCAAAAGATACTCCTCCTACGCGCGTTGCAGCCGATGGTACTATCCTTGAAACTGTAGAAACTTCTTATGCTAACGTCTATGCTACGGGTGCGGAATTTATCGATTTCGGTACTCGTAAGTATATGGCGGCTATGACATACCTTAATAAGGCCGGTGGAACGACTCTTGCAGATGGCGCTTTGACATTCACCGACATTACCGATGGTATTAATATCAATACTCCGCAAATCTATCCCCAAGACTCCAACGGCACTGCTTTAGGTCTTGGCTCGACACGCAACACGCGCCACTATTGTCCGATAGTATATGCTGTCGAAGATAATACTCTTAATATTTGGGCATTGAGTGGATACCAAGGTATTGGTTACTGGTATTACAACGGCGAAAAGAAGTCGGCTGTTGAGGCAATCAGCGCCGGTGCAATGCGAATCGGCTATAACGGACGCGAAGTCAGCGTAACGGGTGCCGACGCAGCACGCATCAGCGTATACTCGACCTCCGGCGCAATGGTAGCCGACGAACGCGGCGAAAATACGCTCAACGTATCGCTGCTCGCCCGCGGCGTCTACATCGTCCGCGCCCTCGACCGCCAAGGCAATGTAGTAACAAGCAAGATTATGAGATAATCTTAGGTAAGAGTGGAGAGGTAAGAGGTAAGAGTAGCCTCGACCCTCCTCAAATCATACCATAAAAAAACAGAGCATCTGCAAAGCGCAGGTGCTCTATTTTTGTGTATTTACGATGGGGCGGGTGGAATCGCCACTTGGAGCGCTTTCCTAACCCAACTTTCACCCCAGGGGATGAGTTCCTGTTCTTGGTTAGGCTTTTAGTGAAAGCGTGTATCGAAATACCGCCGGTGATGCCGTTCGCCCAAATAGCTCTAAATTTGTTTATATCTAAATAATTATCTAACTTTGTATAAAATATTTATGAAACATGAAAAAACTCTTTCTTTTATTCAGCATTTTATTTGTACTTTCTTCATGCGGCAAAAGTGATGAAGAAAAACTTAATGATTTGATAGAAGAAGCAACAAAAGCTTCCTTATATATTCCCGAATCTTACGACCCGGTTTCAACGCAATGCGACACTTTAGGTATAGACATAATAAATCCCACTAATATAAAAAAATCTGTGAAGATAATTTCATTAGTTCGTGAGGCACAGAGTACGCAAAAACAAATAGAATGGGATTTAGAACAGCAAGATTATTGGCAAGGAAAATATGGCGATTTCTATAATGATTACTCAAATAAAGTGCGCCGTGGCGAAGAAAAGAGAGATAAGTTAAAATCTCAAGCAATGAGACTATTTGCAGAGCTTTTAAATGATTACAATACTAACCGCGGATTTTATGGATACTTTGTTGATCATAAATTCCGAGCAAAAAACAATATGGGAGATGTAATGTTTGGTGATGTAATTTATATAGTCAACAAGGATAAAACTAAAATTGTAGCAGCCTATGATTCTTCAGATGATGACTTTGTAGGATTCGTTCAAATGACAGCTGCTATGCGGGAGATAGGCGAGAATTATAATCTCGAAGAAATCAATCTTGATGAAATTTGTGATAACATAAAATCGGCATTTGAGTTATAATACTCTGCTGTTATTCATTCTGAATGCTTAAAGGTCGGGAAAATTTTAATTAAAGTATCGAAGGCATCTGTGCCATCGTTGCGGTGTTCGAGGAGGTATTTCAATTTTAAGTAACTCTCAGCAAAAGAAAGATGGCACGGGCGGTTATCCCGAAGCGCTGGCAAGCATGATTTTTAGGTCGTCATCGGACTGATTCAGGAATTTTTC
>SFJG01000019.1 GCA_004555955.1 Bacteroidales bacterium
ACTTTGCTATGTAATGTTTTGATTATTAGTGGTTTAATCGTAATACAAATATACTAAAAATCTATGACAAAACAAAGGCAATGAAAAAGAGTTGGCAAGTCATTTTACAGACGATGTAAAGAATCGACTTGAAAAGGCTAACGAATATGGTAGCGGTATAGCTTTTTGGGAATTAAGAACCGGAATGCAAGACGGTCCCTCTGATGTATGCAAGGTAAAAAGTATTACCAAAAAGGACGAATGGTATGTCGTAAAATACCTTGACATGGGCAACAGTGGCACTACTAAATTCAAGGCAGAAGTCCAAGATGGTAAAGTTATTATTTCTGATTACAAAAAGAAATAATTCAGACTTTCGAACATTATAAAGAGACTGTCTAACAAGTTTTGGGCAGTCTCTATTTATAGTTTCAACAGGCTAAAAAATAAGCTAAAAAATAAGGCTTTCATGCTAAAATTCAGCGTAAAAGCCTTTGTTTTGTCATAGATTTTTAGTATATTTGTATTACGATTAAACCACTAATAATCAAAACATTACATAGCAAAGTTAGCGATAAAATCTGCCAATAGAAAACAAAATTTGCTCCTTCCTCCGCAAAGGCGCTCTCGGACAGCTCGGAAATGTCGACTATTCGTTTTACCACGCCGATTTTTTCGCTTGCGAAAATTTGCAATTCATCCGCGAAGGTCGTATCTTTGGGTCATTAAACCAAACTAACTGATAGGCATAAACCTGACAATCATAAAAACTTAACAACCATAAAACCAAAATCTATGAAAAAACATTTCTTATTAGCATTGGCTATAGGCGTGGCGCTTGGCGCAAATGCCTTGCCGAAAGGGGCAACCGAACCTGCTCTACTTCTACGCACGAGCCAAGGATTAATGGCACCGGTATGGTCGCCTACGGGTGACAAAATCGCCGTTACCGGCGACAACTATTGCGGCATTTTCGTCGCTAACGCCGACGGCAGCGGGCTGAGCATCGTCACCGAAGAGACGGGCGCCGGCTATAAGATGTCGTGGAGCAACGACGGTGCGCAGATTCTCGGCAGAACAAGCACTCTCGAATCCGGCAAAATTTTCTATCAAGTAAAGACATGGACCGTTGCCGACAAAACGTCGCGCGTTGTAGTCGACAAGACTCGCGCTCTGACGGGCACTCCGACCTGGAAGTCGCTCGCCGCACTCGACAGCAACGGCAAGATGAAAGCCTCGGCAATCGCCGGCAACGTCTACGAAACGCTTATGAGCGACCCGGCAGGCGCTGCACAGCGAATCGGCGCGCTCGGCGAATTTTCGGGTAAGATACTCATCAACCCGGCACTCTCGCTCGACGGCACGAAAGTGGCATTCCAAGTGCCCGGCAAAGGCATATACGTTTGCGGCAACGACGGCAGCAACCTGCATTTCGTTGCTAAGGCATCGCATCCGGCATGGCTTGCCGACGGCGAAACTATCGTGGCTACCGTGGTAGCCGACAACGGCGAAACATTCACCGGGTCGAAACTCTACGCCATCGACACTCGCAACGGCGAATCCGTATTGCTCGTCGACCGCGAAGGCATGATTCCGCTCACTCCGGCAGTGACAGCCGACGGCGCACGCGTGGCTTTCGAGAACGCCGCCGATGCTTCTATCTACGTTATTAACCTAAAATTCTAAGCATTATGAAACGAACGACTTCTATCATAAAGAAAAGCATATTAGCCGCGGCGCTTGTTGCTTGCGCAACACCATGCTTTGCCCAAACGCCGGCAGTTACCGGTTGGGGCGACTATAAATTTTTCCTCGACCCGGGTCACTCCGGCCGTGAGAATCGCGGTCTTTGGGGCTACTCCGAAGCGCAGAAAGTGCTCGAAGTGGCAAAAACTACTCGCGAATACTTGCTGCAATACACCGACATTCCGGAAGACGCCATCAAGATGTGCCGCGAAACCGAAGCCGACGTAGTCAGCCTTGAGGAGCGTTCCGACATGGCTAACGCTTGGGGCGCCGACTTCTACTACTCTATCCACTCCGACGCATCGTCGACAGTCAACACCACTGTGACGCTCTTCGGCGGCTGGCGCAACAACGGCGTGGAAATCGAGAAAACGCCCAACGGAGGTAAAGCTTTCGGCGAAATACTCAACCCGAACCTTACCGGCGTGATGCGCATCACCACTCGCGGCAACTGGTACGACCGTTGCTACTACGACAAAACTTCGGAAACTCATACAAACCAATACCCCTACTTGTCGGTGAACCGCCGCACAACTATGCCCTCAATTCTCAGCGAAGGCGGCTACCACACCATTGCCTCGCAACAGCAACTCAACATGAACGCTCAATACAAGCGTCTTGAGGGATTTGCAGCTTTCCAAACCATCCTGAAATACCGCGAACTAAGCCTGCCCGTACAGACTTTCCTCTGCGGTATTATCACCAACTCTGAAAACAACGTGCCCATCGACGGCGCAACTATTTCCGTCGAAGGTCAAACCTACACCACCGACACTTGGGAAAGCCTGTTTAAGGACTATACGCTCAATCCCGACATGATTCACAACGGCTTCTACCTCTTCGAAAACCTCGAAGCCGGCAAGACCGTCGAAGTGACTTTCTCCGCTCCTGGATTCGACCCGATAACACGCACCGCGACTATCAAATCGAACCTCGAAGGCACGTCGAACGACAACGTAACTTGGCTCGACGTTCAACTCACCTCGAACGCTCCGGCAAAAGTGTCGACGATTTCGGTCGAAGACCTTTCGAAAGTATCGTTGGTTGAGCCTATCGTCATCACTTTCTCGCGCAATATGGACCGCGCATCTGTCGAGCAAGCGCTCTCTATCGACAACGAAGGCGACATAACCTATAAGTGGGAAAACGACTACACGCTCACTATCGACGTTTCGCATCTCACTCCGCTGCAGACCTACAACCTGACCATCAACGGCTCGATTGCTAAAAACTCGCAGACGCAACAACCGTTCGACGGCAACGGCGACGGCGAAGGCGGCGACAACTATGTGCTTACGTTCACAATGGCAGAACCCGACACCGAAGCGCCGAGAGTAGTATCGACCGACCCTATTGCCGACGGAGAAGTAGCGTTTACGCTCCGTCCGGTTGTTCGCATCGAGTTCAACGAACCTATCGACTGGAACGAAGACACTAACGGCGACTGCATCACCGTGACCGACAAAGACGGCAACACTTACGCCGGCAAGACCACTCACGCCGTTGTTGCCGACGCATCGGTGCTCCACTTCTACTTCAACGAAGACCTTCCGCTCGACCGCTGCTTCCTCGTAACTGTCAACGAAGGACTTAAAGACCTCTCCGGCAACGCAACAGGCAAGTATATGTTCCGCTTCCTTTCGGAATATCGCGGCATCGTTTCGCAAGAGACTCTTCTCGCACTCGACGACGTTTCGGGCTTCTGGGCTCCGGACGGCTCCGGCTCATCTTCCGGTCTTACGCAAGAGGCTAACTCGTTCAGCGCAGCCTCGGGTCTCGCCGCTACAGGCTCCGGCTCAAGCTGCAAACTCCACTACGACTTCGACAAGAACTCGGCAGCAGGCAGTTGGATGATTCGCGAATACCACTCGTCGCAGAACATAACCAAAGCAACTAACGACGGAATTCTTACCTACTGGCTCTACGGCGACGGCTCTAACAACACCGTCAGCGCAACCCTCCGCGTTCGCACAGGCAACAAAAACGGCGGTTTGAAATACAACCTCAAGCCAATCAACTTCCGCGGCTGGCACCTGATGACTTGGGACTTGCAGAACGACTCTTACGAAGCATTCACCGGCACCGACGAACTCGCTGCCGACTGGCGCTTCGACAGCTTCATTCTCCGTCACCAAAACACCGACAACGACCCGTCGGCTGCTCCGCAAGCATGGTCGGGCGACATCTACTTCGACAGCATGGAATTCAACAAGTTCGACAGCGAAGCCGTACGCAACGCCAAGATTGACGACATCTCAATCGAGTCGGGCGCAGTTGGCACAATCGACGCTAACGCTATCCGCGTATACCGCTCGGGTAACGTCATCAACGTTGCCGCACCTTCGGCTATCAACGTCGTCGACGTCTACAATGCAGCCGGCACGAAAGTGGCTTCCTCAGCACCTGCAACAGGCGTTGCCGCCATCAACATCAGCGACTTCGCTCGCGGTCTCTACATCGTCAACGTAAAAGTCGGCAATGCTACGAAATCGGTAAAAATCGTTAAATAGAAATTTCTACCAAGCCTGCATTATTCAGACTATTCAGTCACGAAAGGGCTAAACTTTTTTCAGAGTCTGTGCTTCAATCGGAGTACAGACTCTTTTTTAGTGCCCATATAGCAGAGAAATTCGCCGGAAATCATTATCTTTGTTGTGCTAAGCAGATTAATAATTACTAATGACAAAAAATATTTCTATGAAAACTACTTTGAAAATCTTATTGCTTTTCGCCTCCATGTTGACGCTATGGAGTTGCTCCGACGACGGCTCATCGCCGAATCCCAAGCCGGAAGAAGGATTCATCAACTTTAAAATCAACGAAGACCACGGCATCATCACGCTGACGTGGACCGACGACAACGCTGTCGACATTTGGCGAAAAATCGGCAGCTCGGCATACATAAAAATCGCGGAAGCCAACACGTCGAAGTCGCTTGTCGACGACCTGTCGAGCCAAGCCGACAACACTACGGTCGGCTACCGAATGGTTGCCGCAGGCGGCGACATCTATTCGACGGCGGCAATCACCGGCGAACAAAAGACACGCATCTGCATGCTCAGCGACGAGCAAATCCTCGACCTGGTTGAGCGCACCACGTTGCGCTACTTCACCGACTTCGCACACCCGTGCGGCATGGCTCGCGAACGCAACACCAGTGGCGACATAGTCACCACCGGAGGCTCGGGGTTCGGCATTATGGCTATCGTTGCCGGAGCACACCGCAACTACTTGTCGCGCAACGACGCTTACCGACAAATCCGCAAAATTGTCGACTTCCTGAAGATTGCACCGCGCTTTCACGGAGCATATGCTCATTGGTATAACGGCAGCACAGCCACCGTCCAGCCTTTCAGCCAAAAAGACGACGGCGCCGACTTGGTCGAAACGAGTTTTCTCTTCCAAGGACTGCTTTGCGCCCGCGAATACTTTGTAGAAGGCGCTAATGCCGACGAAAGCACACTCGTTGCCGACATCGACCGCCTTTGGTCGGAAATCGAATGGACTCACTTCGTACGCTCCGGCGCTCTAATGTGGCATTGGTCGCCCAACTACGAATTCGAACTGAATCTGCGCATCACCGGCTGGTGCGAAGCAATGATGACCTACGTTCTTGCAGCCTCATCGCCTACCTACCCCATCGACCGCACACTCTACGAAGACGGCTTCCAACGCGGCGGCGACATACGCTGCGGTGTGAAATTCTACGGCATCGAACTGCCTATCGGCAATGCCTCTTCGCTCGGCGGCCCGCTTTTCTTCGCTCACTACACGTTCCTCGGGCTTGACCCGCGCGGATTGGGCGACAGCCTGTGTAGCGACTACTTCGAGCAGAACAAGGCACACACGCTCATCAATCGCGCCTACTGCATCGACAATCCAAGCAACTTCTTCGGCTACGGCGAAAATCTTTGGGGTTTGACCGCAAGCGACTGCCCTGTCGACGGCTATGCTGCACACTCTCCCTCGAACGACAACGGCACAATCTCGCCCACGGCGGCTATCTCGTCAATCCCATACACACCCGAAGAGTCGATGGCTGTCGTCAAATATCTCTACCGCGATATGGGCGAGCGTATGTTCGGCGAATACGGTTTCTACGACGCTCTGAACCTCAGCGTCGCTGCCGACCGACAAATCGTCAAGTCGTATCTCGCCATCGACCAAGGCCCTATCGTCGTGATGATAGAAAACTACCGCTCCCAATTCATTTGGGACACGTTTATGAAAAACAAAGATGTACTGAGAGGATTAGAGCGGCTCGGAATCAGCCACCGTTAGACGCGACGCTTCTTGGCGTCGAAGCCGCATAATGCAAGACTTAGCCTCGGCAATTCGTTGCTTGAGGCTAATTGTTTCAGTGTTTCAAGGTAGCTGACCATCATGCCGCTGCGCAACGCAAGAATGGTCATATCGGCAATTTTGCTCGCCAAGAACACATCTGTCCGATTCGACAGTTGTCCGCTGTTGACAATTATGCAATCGTATTGCGAGCGCAAAGCGTCGACGTTGAGACGCTCACCGACATTGTCGAGCAATTCCGCAGGATTAGGCGCTTGAGGTCCGGCGGCGAGCAAATCGATGCCCTCATATTCTCCACGGTCAATCGATTCGGCAACGGTATCGATGCCGTTGAGCACCGACGTTGCACCGCGGTCGGCAAGTGCGAGCAGGCTATAACGCAAATCCAAATCGATGAGGAGCACGTGCGAACCTTTGATGGCATAGGATTGTGCAAGGTTCAGAGCCACCGTAGCGCAAAGGAGCGGGTCGTCGAGGCTCGCCACCGACACAACCGGACATCGGCGATTGGCAAAAAGGAAGTCAAGGTTGGTGCGCATCAGACGATATGCATCGTTGACGTCGTCGGTAATATCGTTGCCGACCAACAACGGCGGACGCACGCGTTGCTTCTTGCCGCGAGGTGCTTTGAACGCGGGCAGGCTACCAACAACGGTAAAATCGTCCATCTCGGCTGCCTTTGTCAACCGCAGACGGAAAGCACCGCCGAAAAGGTAGATGCTATATGGTATGAAAAACAGTCCGAAAAAGAGCGTCAATGCAAGCGCTGTCGGAACGTCGGGACTTACCAACTCCGGCTCGTCGGACGCCTCTTTGATGATACGTACGGCGTTTAGGTTAATGTTCATCGAAAGCAAACATTCTTCTTGCTTTTGCTTCAAGAACATATAAATCTCTTGAATATACTTAGCAGTGCGAAGTCGGTCGGCTTCGCGCCATTCGCCTTTTGCAAAACTCACTTTTTCTTCGTTGATAAGCGCAATATTTTCGGCGGCTTCCCGCTCGGTCATAGCGAGTTGGCGGGCATGGTTGCGCAGCGAAGTCTCGATGGCGGAACGCATAGCGACAGCCGAGCCGGTGAGCGATGCCACTTCGGAGCTCGCCGGCGCCGATGCCTTGACATTCTCGAGGCGAAGAAGGCACGTGTTGTATTCCGTAATTTGGCGATTGAGCATACGGTCGCGAATGCCCGCGTTGAGCGGCAACATCGACAAGCGACTGCTGCGCTGCATATCGTCGAGTATGCCTTGGATGATGAAAATCTCGGTTTCGGCGCTGAATTGCTCAACCTCCGACTGCATTTGCCTGTGCAGCATCTTATAATTGTCGACACGTTTGTCGATGCGCCCGCTTTCGGAGCGTATTTCGGCTATACGAGTTTCGGTATTGTCGAGCAAAGTTTCAACGACTCGCAGTTGCTCGGTGATAAACTCGTTCGACTTTTTGGTGGTCTGAAGGATATAGTCGTGCCAAAGCGCATTGTATGCATGAGGAAGTTCCGCCACCACATCGTGAGCGCGCTCCGCCGAATAGTCGACATACGAAAAATTGACTACCGTAGCAAATGTCGACGCCGTTGTAAAATACAAGTTATGCGACAACTCGTCGGCAACCTGTTGCGGCAATCGGTAGTGCAAGTTGATATGAACGTAATCGTGCGGCTGCTTGCCAACGGCGGTAAACGTAATGGTGCCGAAAGGCGTTTCGGTCGGTTTTCCCTTTGGCACGCGAATTACGCTGCCCGACTCCTTGTCGTCGGAATGCATCGACGAAAGCACCACAGTGTCGCCCTCGACAACAGCCTTTGCGTCGAACGACGTGATGCGCTCCGCCGGCACAAACGTGTAGATGAGCGGCGAATCGGGGTAGAGCAAAGCCGTTCTGCCCATCTTGTCCTCGCCGTAGACTTCGCACGCCAAGCCCAAGCGGTCGACGATTTCTTCCGCAAGCACAACCGAGCGGAAGAATTGCTTTTCGTTGTCGAAGTTGGTTTTGTGGTTGATAAACGTCAGTTCGTTGAACATCTCGATGTCGCGCGTCATCGCCGAACCGTAGGGGTCGAATTTCAACGTGAACGATATAGTATGACTGTACTTTCGCGGCACGTAGATATAATAGACGGCAAAAAGCACAAAGCACGCAGCCAACGTTGCCGCCACCAAATACCACTTGGTGACAGCCCAACGAAAGAAACGATTTGCGCGCTTTATTTTGCCGGAATCCGACATTAATCAAGAATATTTGCTATCAGTAAGCCGATTGATGAAAGCAACGATGCTATCGAAATCCACAATCCGGCAGACTTCAAACTGTTTTGGTTAAGCGTCGATTCGCCGATGCGCACCTTGTCGGGACGAACATAGACGATGTCGTTTTGCTTAAGATAATAAGCCGGCGAATTGAACATCTCTGCCGAGCGAAGGTCTAATTGGTAGGTGAAGCGCTTGCCTTCGACTTCACGAATCACAAACACTTCGCTTCGCACGCCGTGGATGGTCAAGTCTTTCGCCATCGCCAATGCCTCGAGGATTGTCACCTTATCGCCATCGATTTGATATGTTCCCGGAGCGTTTACCTCGCCGAGCACCGACACCTTGAAGTTCATAAACTCGACCGTAACAATCATATCTTTCAGCAAGTTACGGCTTTTCATCTCCTGCTTTAGTTTCTCTTGCAACTGCCAACGGTTGAGCCCTGCAGCATGTACCTTACCGACTATCGGAAAATTGATATCACCTTGGTCGTCGACAACATAGCCAACCAAGTTGTTATAGCCGCCGGTTTTCAACGGCGAGCCGGCTACATGGCTGACGTTCGGAAGATTGAACATCGCCGACAGTTCCGGGTCCTTGCTCGACACGACTATCGACATCATGTCCTTCGGTTGTATCGTTATTGTTTGGTCGGGGCTTATCGCTTCGGGAGTTTCAGTCTTCACATCTTGAAGATATAACACCTTTTCCGACGAATTACAAGCCGCCGCTGCTATCGCCAAAATTGTAAGTATGATAATATTTTTCATTTGTCTATTCATTAGGTACAAAAGTAATATTTTTGCCTGGAAATTACAAATCTATGCCCGACCGCTTACGAAAAAGCAAATCGAAGATTTTGACTATATATTTATAAATGATGAAAAAACAGTTGGTCGAGATGCCGTTTTTGCGGCAAGCGCGAATGATTTCTCGATTCATCTTCAACTTGTTGCGCATCGTGGTGCTTATACCACCTGAACGCATCTTCATAAACACGAACGGCAGGTAACGAGTGCGAATTTTTCGGATATACATAAACCGCACGAGCAGTTCGAAGTCGGCTGCAATGCCAAACGAGGTGTCGTAGTAGCCGAATTGCTCGAACAAACGCTTATAGGCAAAAAACGTTGGATGTGCGGGCATAAAACCGAAGCGGAACAGGCTCGGACGGAACGCTTTCGACGAATAGTAACGCGTAAGCTTGTGGAGATTGTCGGGACTGACAAACACGAGGTCGCCGTAGACAGCCTCAACATTCGCATCGTCGAAAGCCGCCGCAACACGCGAAATCACATCGCCGCGATGGTAAAAATCGTCGGAGTTGAGCACGGCAACAACGTCGCCCGTTGCCATCATTATTCCTTTGTTCATGGCATCGTAGAGACCCTTGTCGGGCTCGCTTATCCAACGCATTCGTCCGCCGAAACGCGACTCATTCGCCCGAATGATGTCGACCGTCTCGTCGCGCGAACCACCGTCGACAACGATATACTCCAAGTTGTCGTAGTCTTGCAACAAAACCGACTCGATGGTGTCGCGAAGCGTCGCTGCGCTATTGTAGGTTACTGTTATTATAGATATTCTAATCATTATTCAATATTGAATCGTATAAATCCATATAGTCGCGAAATCGCTCCGCTTTGTTGAAATGCCGCTCTGCATGGCTACGGCAAGCATCGGCAAATGCCTGTTTACCTGCCACACGCACTTGCTCGATTGCCCGACGGAAGGCTTCAACGTCGCCTGTTTCGACCGTCACGCCACAGCCCGAGGCAACGATGTCGCGACATCCGGCTGTAGCATAACTCACAACCGGCGTGCCGCATGCAATGGCTTCGATTTCGACGGTCGGCAACGTGTCGTAGTAAGTCGGACTCACAAAGACGTCGGCAGCGCTGTAAATGGCAGCCAACAGCTCGGCACTCTCAGTACGCTCGAGCGAAATAACATTCGACGGCATCTTTCGAGCCTGTTTGGCGGTCAAGCCGACAACGGCAAAAGCGATGTCGTGCATCTGCTCGGCAAGGGTTCGCAAGTCGTCGAGACCTTTCAGATGCGTCCACACTGACGATACAGCCAGGGCGAGAAAGCGTCCCGAAGTGCCGTAAGCGGCATCGAATTCGGCTCGCGAGTCGCGAGGACTGAACACGTCTAAATCAATGCCGTTGTAAATCGTTCGGCGCGCCACATCGCTCATAAACGACCGCGACAAAATGCCGCCAAGCCAGTCGCAAACCGGCACAAGCGTCATATTAGGCACCGACGTAAACGCCGCACGTTTGCGTCGGAAATTTTGAGCGGACGCATCGACAAACAGCGACGCCGGATAGTCGTGCGTCTTTATCGATTGACAGTGCTCGCACTGAGTTGTCCATTTATCGCAGCCGATATGCTGAAAATGCGCGCAATGCCCGGTCACCGTCCAGCAATCGTGGAGAGTCCACACCACCGGCACGTTGGCATGCGACAGATAGTCGAACAGCATCTCGTAGTTGATGTAATAGCCGTGAATGTTGTGCAGATGGATTATGTCGGGACGTATTTGCTCGATTTGCTTAATCAACCGCCGAGTTGCCCAAACTGAGCCCAAGCCGTGACGGTCGAGTAGCAACGACTCCATGCCGTGACAGACCACCTCGGCACGACTCCCGATGCGCAGGAGTTCCGACCGACTCTCGTTCGCCCAACGACCGTAAGCCACCACGCTTCGCCAACCGCGGGCAAGCGCAAAGCGCCCAATTTCCTCGGCGATACGCCCGGTGGAGCCGGAATTGGCTACGACGTTGATTTGAAGCAAAGTTTTCATTCGGCTATGCTATTGTTTATGGCAACTAAGAAAATAACGAACGTGTCCGATTTTCCAAAACGGTTCGAAATGGCGACGGTTTATCACTCTGCCTTCGAACGAGGTATAATGCTTATAGTCCGACTGCGAATAGACGTAGTCGAACGCTCGGCAAGCAATGTCGATTGCTGTGCGATTGGCATGCTCCAAGCGTCCGTATGGGAATGCAAAATGTTGGCATGGCGCGCCGAGATTGCGCTCGATTGCCTCTTTGCTACCCACAATTTGGCGACTGAGTTCGCAGGAATCATCGGTATTAATCATATAATGGTCGAGCGTATGCGCACCGATGACGTGACCGCGGTCGCGCAATCTGCGTACGACGTCCCAACGCATCGGTCGCTTGCCCGGCGTCAAGACTGTGCTCTCTGTGAAATGACGGATATAAGCTTCGTCGCCCTCAACGAAATTGGGATTGATAAACAGCGCGGCATTGACTCCATAGTCTTCCAAAACAGGACAAATCATATCGGCGCAGTCAGTAAATCCGTCGTCGAACGAGAACGCCACCAACGGTCGGTCGGGATAATGCCCGGCGGCAATCATCCGCGCCGCCTCTTCGAATCGGATAAATTCGACCGACTCCGAAAGTTGTTGCAACATCCGTCTAAACGCTTCGGCATGAGCCGGCTGAGCCTCGCCACGGGTTATCATATGCCCGTTGAGTATGTGAACGCCCGGAGCAGGTTTCGACACCGCACCAAGCACATCCAACACGCATCCGCGAACTATATTTCTTAGTTTAGACATTTATTTTTCGAAAGCATCTGTTAAAACTTGCTGCGCAATTCGGCTGTAAAGCATACGGTCGGCTGCGGGGCTGTCGGCAGCGGCATACATTGCCGCATAGCGCTGCTTGTCGGTGTAGAGCGACTCGATGACTTGTCGATAGTAGTCGGGCGTCGACTCTTCAAAAAAGACGCAGTTTCCACCGATGTCAACATGCTCGAAGCCTGATATTCGATTAAACACACATGGCACATGCGACGCCACAGCCTGCTCCCACAGCACGGAGTGCCTGCCGGGAAAAACCACCAAATCGGCGGCAAAGAAGTAGTCGTACGCCTTCGACGAATCAATCCAGCCGATGAAATTCACACGTTCCGACCGACAAGCTTCAATTCGTTCTTTCACATCGTTGGCAATGGAGCCGAATGCCAGCATGCGAATCTTCTTTTCGCTACTGCCGTTTATCGCTTCCGCCAACAGATGTATACGTTTTTTCAGGTCAATACGGCCTCCCGTAACAACTAAAAACTCATCATCGGCGATGCCATATTGAGAGCGTATCGACCGGCGTATTTCCGCCTTACGGTCAAGGTGAAGATGCTCATCGTCGACACCCATTACGAGCAATCGTATTTTCGACTCGTCAATGCCATAGACGTCGTGCAAAAATTGGCAACGCGCAGGTGTAACGCCGTAAAACAAATTGCTGACTTTCAAAAACCGAGGGCTTAAGATATGCCGATACAGCACGCCGTGGAGAAACTTCGTAATGAACGAATGACAACTATTTATGCGGTCACCGTGATTGTCGAACACCACTTTCATATTCGGAAGTCGACGCGCCACTCGCGGAATTGCCAAATAGCTGAACGAACCTAAATTGTGGACAAAGAGCAAATCGGGCTGTTCGTCGACGATAGCCTTTTCCAACCCGCGAACAAGAAACAAATGTTCATTAATCCGAGTGTTTGCCAACGCCGGTTGCAGTCGCACCACTTTGACACCTTCATCGTCGACATTCAGCCGACAATCGGTTTGCACAACTCCGCCATTGCTATCCTCACCAATGTAGGTAGATGCAATAACTGTCACCTCATGTCCAAGGCGATGTTGATATTTCGACAAAAGGTTTTCTTGATAGACAACCTTTTCGTTATATCGAGAACATATGCAAACGTGAACGATTTTCATAATCTTCCATCAACCTTAGAACGGTCAAGCGTGCCTTTGACATCGTAGACAATACCATTCTCGCGCAACAAAGAGCGCACATCCAACTGTGAAAATTGGGCGTGTGCCACACAATGGACTACGGCGTCATATTTTGAATCAGACAAATCGTCAATCAACTCTATACCAAATTCTTTCGAAACGCGTTGCTTATCAGCACAGGGGTCGTAGACACTCACGTTGTCGGTATATTCATTCAAGGTTTCAATCACGTTGACTACCTTCGTATTGCGAATGTCCGGACAATTTTCCTTAAACGTAATGCCAAGAATCAATATCTTAGAGTCCTTAACAAGAAGACCACGCTTATTCATCAGTCTGATAACTTGAGATGCCACATATTCTCCCATCCCGTCATTAAGACGTCGAGCAGACGACATTACGCGAGGATAAACGCCGAATACCTGTGCCTTTTCTATCAAATAGTACGGGTCGACACCGATGCAATGACCGCCAACGAGCCCGGGTTTCATCTTGATGAAGTTCCATTTCGAAGCGGCAGCTTCAACCACATCCAAAGTGTCGATGCCCATTGCATTGAATATCTTTGCCAATTCGTTCATAAACGCTATATTGACATCACGCTGCGTATTTTCGATAATTTTCGAAGCCTCCGCCACTTTTATCGATGGCGCCAAATGCGTTCCCGCCTCAATTACCGAGGCATACACGCTGTTGATATATTCGGCAATCTCCGGAGTCGACCCCGAAGTGACTTTTTTGATTTTTTCTACGGTGTGAACTTTGTCGCCGGGATTGATTCGCTCGGGGCTATATCCTGCAAAGAAATCCTCGTTGAATTTCAGACCCGACACGCGCTCAACAACAGGCAGACATTCGTCTTCGGTAACGCCCGGATAGACCGTCGACTCATAGACCACTACGTCGCCACGCGAAATCACCTTACCTACCGTTTCGCTTGCGCCCCATAGCGGACGTAGGTCGGGATGGTTATAATCATCGACCGGCGTCGGCACCGCTATGACATAGAAATTACAATCTCTGATTTCGTTCAAATCAGCCGTACAGCGGAATCCGTTATCCAACGCTGATTGTAGAAGTTCGTGACTGACTTCACAAGTTTTGTCGATGCCGCTCATCAGTTCGTCGACACGCGCCACGTTCATATCATAGCCGACCGTTTCGTATTTTGTCGAAAAGAGTCGCGCCAATGGCAGACCGACATAACCGAGGCCGACAACACATATTTTGGTTTGTTTATACATAATCCCAGAAGAATTTAAATAATGATGTATTCTCTTCCATTCTATACAATGTTGCCACAAACACGCTAACGTAGAGCGCCAGCAATGCGGCAAATGCAAATTTATTTCGTTTGAACAGGTAAGCCAACGTAAATCCTCCGACGATAAAATTAAATCCGTAGAAATAATAGTTCATACGCCCTATCAATTGGCTGCGAATAAACACCGCATTAAGCAGTACGCCGATGAAATACAAATTGTAGGCAATCGGCAGATACGAATTCTTATATTCTTCTTTGACCTTGTTGCTGAAAAGGATTAAGAATAAGTTGACAGCGGCATTGATGAAGAATCCCAATCCGATGCGGAGCCCTTCGTTTTCGCGCAATTCCTGATAGGAATCTTCCATATAGTTGTCGTAGCCTAAAAATGTAGCCACGCTGTCGATCGCCTCCGACAAGGAGTCGAGGAGACTTACGTTCGACAAAACCAAGGCTGTCAAGAAAAGCAAAATCTGGATTTTGACATTGCTGAACCATACTCGCTTGAGGGCAAATAGCGGATAGAACACCACCAAAATCATTGCCGACTTATGCATCAACATAGCCGCCAAAATGAACAGGTATGCCAATATCAGTTTCTTCTTGTCGGTGTAGTATAGCGACATCATAAACAGCGTCACCGAAAGGATTTGTCGCAAGCCGTTGGCATACGACAGCCAAACACATCCCAGCATAAACGTTCCCATCAAGAACGGATAGACGTCGGGGACTTCCTTCACCGACCGGAAGACAAGAAACAATTGCAAAAAGGCAACAAATGCGAAAAACAGCGTAAAATGCAGTCCCATCGCTTTGAAGGTCAACATAATGCTACGAAAACCGATTTCCATACGCGTGACTTCCATCGAGTCTTCGGGCTGCTGATAGGCAAAGAGATATTGCAGATAGTCGACGCCGACGTCGTAGCGCACGCCGAACAGCATTGCATAGAGCACGATAGCGTAGACTACGAAGCCGAACTGCCGAGAACGCCGTGCTACCTCTGCAAGTCCTACCGATACGAATATCAAGGTGACATATATTACAAAACTCTCTACCACTCTATCCGCGCTTTATCAGGTCGTAGATTCGGAAACCGAATCTGCCGAAAATCATAAAAACTATACCTTCAATTATATATTTCGGTTTTCCGGACTTTATGAAATGTTTCCACAGCGATTTCTCTGCCAGAAAGCGTTTTTGCAATTCCGCCTTCGTGTCGGCTCCAACTTTGCCGCGACCGTCGAGCACGCTGTTGAGCACCAACGCTATGCACCGACTGAACACAAAGCGATACCGGCTATCCACCGCCGAATGCCTAAACTCTGAAAGCCGTGACGCTACAGTTAACAAGTCAAAATAGCGTTTGGGATTGACGCTACGAGTAGTCGACTGCATATTGATACGCACATGGTAGAGCACACGGTCGAGTTGATAAATCCGACGAGCGTAGTAGTAAGCTCGCGGCGTAAATTCGTTGTCTTCGTAATACACTCCCGGAAGAAAGCGCAAAGAATGTCGGTTGAGAAACTCACGACGATAGATTGTAAACGGCGGACCATACAAGAATTTTCCATCTTTCAACGCATCAAGCCCGCTCACCACGCTTGCTGCCGTTTCGCCGAAGTCGATTCGCCTCCAAGCGTCTTCGACTTCGTCGATTGCATTGATGGCTATTGCATCAAGGTCGGTTGTGTCAATGCCTGCAAGTGCGGAAAAACTATCGTCTGATATCCAATCGTCGGCATCGACAAACCACACAAATTCGCCGGTGGCAACTTCCAATCCGGCATTTCGCGCAATACTCTGTCCCTGATTCGACTGACGTATTAACTTGTAAGGCAATCGGCTGAGTATCGATTGTGCGACCTTAACGCAGTTGTCCGGGCTACCATCGTCGACAAGTATGAGTTCGTAATCGAAACCGATTTTGCGATAGTCTTGGCGAAGAATCGATTGCAGACATTCCGCAATGTAGTCCTCAACTTTATACATCGGTATTATAATCGAAAGCGACTTCATGCGGCTTTATGCAATTTGGATTTAACAAACGATTTTACCATCTGCCGTCCCGAGGCGTCTAATCCGAAGAAATACGACGCAGCCGAAACAACGGTTATGCTCAGTAGTGTCGCCACAACGAGCTTGCTCCACTGCGTCAGTGCAATCGTGGCAAAATAGCATGCCGGCACGCTTACGAGCGTAACAGCAGCTATCGGCAGCACAACTTTTCGGATGTAGCCGCCGGCGGTTATCGACGTGTAGCGACACGCAAAGTAGAGACGCGTGGCAAGTGCGGCGACGGTCAAAACCAGTTGGATGACAAGCACGCTGACGGGAAGCATCCCGTAGTACAGTGCAACGTACGACGCCGGTATGTTGAGTATCAGTATGATGCTCGTCACGATTTGATAGTTGCGCACTCGTCCCGACGCTTGCACGGCTTGCCATAGCGGACCTTCGAGTGCATCGAACAGGCAAATTATGATAATCATCGCGCAAAAAGGCGCGCTATAGACGGGCGGATTTTTCAGCCACAAGTTGAGCACGAAATCCATATTCAACACGATAGGAATGGCTATCAACAGCATTAAGAAAAACGAAAATTTCGAGATGTTGTTGACCAACGATTCAAACCGCTCGCGCTCGTTGACGGTGTACGACTTGATGATTTGCGGATTGGTTGCCATCTGTAGATAGTAGACCATCGAGAACACTGCGTGGCGAATCTGATAGGTGATGCCCATCGTGGCGTTCAGGGTTACACCCTTGAAGAAATTGAGCACAATGTTGATGCCTTGCGAATATCCAAGATAAGATGCGCTGCCGAGCAGATTCCATCCGGTGAAAGTGATAAATTCGAAAAAAAGTTTTTTCTTAAACTTCAGCACCGGGCGATTCGTGTCGAAATGTCGCAAACAGTAGACGAAAAATGGGGTAAAAATCACTGCCGACGACACCGCCAACAATCCCGCGTAGAGAATGAGTTTGTCGACCGAACACGCATAGGATATCGACAACGCCACGGCGAGTTTCAACAACGACTCGACGATTGCTAAATAGGCAAAAAACGTCATTCGCTCGTGAGCAATTATGCTCGAGAAGAACGGAATGCGGTTGATGTCGATTACGGTGATGAGAATGGCAAACTGATAAGCCACGTTTGCCGCCATCATACGGTCGGCGGGAATTATCAGTTGCGTATTGACAAACCAAAGTCCTACGGTTTCGCACAGTACGAGCAACACACCCGAGATGACCAAATGCGACAGCAGACTCGTTGAGAATATCAACTGGACATATTTTGCTTTACCCAGCCCCAACGCCATGCTCAGATAGCGTTGCGTGGCATTCGTCATCGCCGAATTGAGGAAACTGAAAAGCACGACAACTCCGGCAACGATGTTGTAGATGCCGAAGTCTTCGACGCCCAACGCCGCCAAGATGACACGCGAAGTGTAGAGCGTGATACACATCGTCAGTATCATTCTGAAATAGAGCAGAAGCGTATTGCGCGCAATGCGGCGGTTACTGTCGGTGTGGCTTTGCATTTACTCGTTGTTCAGGATATTAGCTACTCGCGAAACCGAAGAAGTCGATAACGGAGTTGTCAGTATTTTTTCAAGATTTCTAAGGCTATGGATGTCGCTGCCGATTCGGCTGTAATAGCCGCGGCGCAACAGATATTCCGCTTTTTTCTGAGTTAACGGACTGTAGCCGCCGGTGAGCGCACCGAGGTTGAGCTGAAACTCCACGCCGCGGCTGTGCAGGCGCTCGTAGTCGTCCTCACCCATATATTTATAGCGTTCGGGATGAGCCAACAACGGTCGGTAGCCCTTCGTCATAATGTCGGCGAGGATGGCATCGAGCCCCATTGGCGGGTTGAAATAACTTGTCTCGACGAGCAAACAGTCGTCGAAAATAGGCAAAACATCTTTCTTTTCAAAGCGCTCGAGAAACAGGTTGTCGAGCATATGTTCGGCAGCCAGATGCAACTCAATCGGACCGGTATAGAGTGCCGCAAACTCCTCGAAACGCCGACGCAGGTCGTCGGTCTCGTTGGGAATGTCTTCCATAATATGAGGAGTCAGCCACACGGTGCGTATGCCCGTCGACTCCAGACGAGAAAGGGCTGCAAGGCTGTCGTCTGCCGTTCGAAATCCGTCGTCGACACCCGGCAGAAGATGCGTGTGACAGTCGGTTGCTCCGCCGAGCAAGTCGCTCTTGCAGAGTGTTGTTTTACTACTAAATGGCCACATTACTTACCGTCGCCCTCCTCGTGATAACCATAACCGCCATATCCGTATCCATAGCGACCGTATCCATAACTGTAACGGCTGTAACCGTAACCCAAGGCTTGCTTGCTACCATTTATGAGCAGCGACATGTTGGGGTATTGTTGTTCCTTATAGACGCGTTCGATGTCGGGCAGCACACGACGGTCGAGCACGCCGACGCGAATCACGAAGATTGTGCGGTCGGCAACGCGCGATATGATTGATGTGTCTGCAACGATGCCTACCGGCGGACAGTCGATGAAGATGTAGTCATAATGTTGCTTAACCTCGGCGATTAGCGTTTCCAAGCGCTTGTCAAGCAGCAACTCTGCCGGGTTGGGCGGTATGATGCCCACGGGCAGGAAGTCGAGTCCTTCGGTGCCCAACATATTGTGGACAACGGCTTGCTCGTAGTCGATTTGCCCGTTGAGGTAGTTTGTGATGCCTTTTCGCGGCTCGCCGACGATCTTGCTCAAGGTTGCCTTACGGATGTCGAGGTCGATGAGCATAACGCGTTTGCCTTTCAGAGCCATCGATGTGGCAATGTTGAGCGAGGTGAATGTCTTACCACTGCCGGGATTGTAGGAAGTCATCATAATGGCTTGCGTCTCGGCGCAGTTGTTGAGCATAAAGTCGAGGTTGGTACGAACCACGCGGAACGCCTCGTTGATTACGTTGCGAGATCGCTGACGCACAACGACTTGCACAATCTCGTCTTTCGGCTTGCGCAGACGGAGCTTGACGGGAATGTTGAGCGTCTTCTTGCCGTCTTGCGGGATTTCGCCGACGATTGGTGCCGACAAGGTTTCGACGTCTTTGCGTCCGCGCACCGACGTGTCGATGATGCTCGACAGATACATATAGCCGAACGGGATTGCCACGCCGAGCATAAGCGCAACAAGCATAATGAAGCCTTTCTTGGGCGCTATCGGAGCGGTTTCGCCGGTCGCCGGCTTGAGCAGACGAGTGTTGTTTACAACGATGCTTGCCGTCAACTCGTTTTCTTCACGCTTCTGCAACAAGTAGAGATAAAGTTCTTCCTTAATCTTCTGCTGACGCTCTATCGACAGCAATTGCTTAACCTTGCCGGGATTGGAGCTGATTTGCCCCTCGATTTGGTTCTCCCGGTCGTTGATGCGCTGCGCTTGAATCTTGAGCGTGCTGATGAGGTTGTCGACCGAGTGAAGAACGGTTTGACGCATCATTGCCAATTGGTTGTTCAGGTCGGAAACCAGCGGATTGCTGTCGCTACTACTGTCGGCAAGGCGCTGACGCTCAAGGAGTTTTTTGTTATATTCAGCAATCTGCAACTCGATGTTGTCGTTGTTGATGCCGGAATTGGCGGGAAGCAGGTCGAGTGTCTTGGTTTTGTCGACAAGATACTCGCGAATGAATCGAGCAATCGACAATTGATTGTTGACGCGGAACGCCTCGTCGGAATATTTCACCGAGGCTTCCGACACGCGAGTGGTTTCGGTGCCGATGTCGAGCAAACGATTGCTGCTCTTAAACTTTTCGATGTCGGAATCGACCAGCCCGAGTTCCTCCTCGATAACAACCAATCGCTCGTTGATAAACTTCGATGTATTGTCGGTCGATTCGTTCATATAGCGAATCCATTCTTCGTTGTAGACGTCGAGCAGCGTGTTGAGAATATCTTCGGCACGTTTGGCGTTGGAATCGGTAAAACTGAAGTTGATAACCGTCGACTTCTTGTCGGACAACGACGACTCGAGGCTCTTAATCTTCGCCTTTGCACAATTTTTCACCGTCGTATGGTCGACATATAGCGTCCCGGAGAAGTTGTCCTTATAGAATTTCGTCGGGCTGACAACAATCGTGCCCACCGGAGTTTTCGCAGCAACGCCTACCGCAACCTCGGCAGTCGAACGGCATGGCTTGCCATTGATTTTTATATCGCCGACCAAAAAATTCTTATCGTCGTCGGACGACAGAGCAAACGAAAACGACGTAACCGCCTCGCCATCGTATTTGCTAATAGGCTCGACAAACTTTACAACAAGCGGCGTTTCGTCGTACCAATCGGTCACGCGACCTATCCAGTTTTTCGAGGTATACGTGGTGTTGATGCCCAGGCGTTCAACAATGCGCTCCATCAATATCGGCGAGCGAAACGCCTCGATTTCGTTATAGACGTCAATTCCCGTATTAAACAGGTTCAAATCAGAGAACGCGGCAAGCTCGCCAATCTGAGAGTTACCGTAGGAGTCCGACCGAATCATTACACTCGATTCGCGCTGAAATATCTGCTGGCTACGGCCGGCATAGAGAAAGCCCAACACCAGACAGATAAACACCGACAACGAAATAAACATTTTATGTGTTGTCGTCCAAGCAATTACGTCGCTTATTTGGATATCGGCTTTCGATGCCTCTTTAACTTTCGATTCCGATTGCTCTTTTATATCTTCGTTTTTCATTGTAGAATTTTAAAAACCGGTTAATTCTTTTTGTTGTCGATAATAGTAGCCACAAGCACACCCAACGACGAAAGCAACGAGGCTATTGAAATCCAGATGGTCACCGACTTCATACTGTTTTCGTTGATATTCGACTGTCCGGCGCGAACCTTGTTAGGCTGTATATATACAACGTCGTTCTGCTTCAAATAGTATACCGGCGAGTCAAAAAGCGTCTTCGACCGCAAATCTACCTTATAAGTTGTGCGCTGATTATTATCTTCGCGAATCACGTACACCTGGTCGCGCTGACCGTAGATTGTCAAGTCTTGCGCCATACTGATGGCTTCGAGAATCGACACCTTGTCGCCTTCGATGCGATACGAACCGGGCTTATTTACTTCGCCCAGCACGGATATCTTGAAATTCATGAACTGCACCGTTACAACCATGTCGTTGAGCAACTTACGCGATACCAGTTCGTCGCGAATCTTGTCTTGAAGTTGCCAACGGTTAAGCCCGGCAACCTTTATGCTGCCCAACTGTGGAAAGTCGATGCACCCCTGCTCGTCGACGGCATAGCCTATCAACCGCTGCGTACCGCCATCCTTAACGGTTTCAGAGCCGTACTGATAGTTGACCGTCGGCAGGTTGAAAATCGATGCCATTTCCGGGTCCTTACACGTAACGATAATCGACAACCGATCCTTGGGTTGTATCGTTATACTATTCTTGGGGTCGACGGTAGTCGATACTGTCGGGTCGATGTCCTGCAAATAGACAATCTTGTCGGACGTCTTGCACGATACCGCTGCCAGCGCCAGCGCTGCCGTAACAACTATGTTGCGTATTATTCTCATCCTTTTTCGGTATTGTTTTGGGCAAATCTCGGGGTCACCGACCTCTCTGAGCCCGATAAAACCTGTTAAACAGTTGAATTGTAGTACTTTTGATTAATTTCACTCTATCTCAGAATGAATTTTGCAACTGCAAATATAATAACTTTCGTTGAAAAAAGTATTAAAAAATCGACAAATATGCAAAAATCGCAGAAAGTAGCATAAATTGAGAACCGGGAATGGGGAATTGTCTCCAAAATACAGAACACACAGGCGAGGCACACAGGCGAGGCTCTTGACTGCTTGTTTTGGCAAGAGCGTTGGTTTTTCGGCGGAGATTTTGTATATTTGCATCGACAACTGATGTATTTACTCTATTAACTATTCGCTATGTTTCTATCATTCAAAGTTATTAAGTCTATGCTCTTCCGAACTTTTGCGGTCACGGCTGCTATGACGGCGGCGTTTGTTGCACAAGCAGCAGAATTCGACTCGAAGGATTATATCAAGTTGGCGTCCGACCAAACGGCTTTTGTCAGCAAACGACCGGCTGAGAATGCTCGCCTGTTTCGCTCGGCAGCTGTCGAGGCTAAAATCCTTGAAGTTAAGCAGTTGCTTGCCGGCAACGACTACCTCGCGTGGATGTTCGAAAACTGTTTTCCGAATACGCTCGACACGACGGTCCACTACGATGGAGCCGACGATACGTTTGTCTATACGGGCGACATTGCTGCGATGTGGCTGCGCGACTCAGGCGCTCAGGTGTGGCCATATGTGCGCTTTGCCAACGAGGATGCGCATCTGCGTGCCATGCTTCGCGGCGTTTTGCTTCGGCAATTCCGCAGTATTGCCATCGACCCGTATGCCAATGCGTTCAACCCGGGACCGAAAGCCGACAATATGTGGGCTAACGACTTGACGGACATGAAGCCGGAATTGCACGAGCGTAAGTACGAGATTGATTCGCTGTGCTATCCCGTGCGTTTGGCGTACTACTATTGGCAGGTGACGGGCGACGCGTCGGTGTTCGGCGACGACTGGCTGAAGGCTGTTGATGCAATTCTGCGCACGTTTGTCGAGCAACAACGCCCCGGTGGCAATCTCGGTCCTTATCACTTCCAACGCTTGACGACAACGACCAACGATACGCACACCAATGGCGGCTACGGCGCTCCGGTAAAGCCTTGCGGCTTGATTTGCTCATACTTCCGTCCGTCGGACGACGCTTGCACTTTTCTATTCCTTGTGCCGTCGAATTTTATGGCGGTGACGTCGCTACGCAAGGCTGCGGAGATTCTTACAACGGTCAACGGCGACAGTGCGCTTGCCGGACGCTGCCGGAGTCTTGCCGACGAGATCGAATCTGCGCTGAAAAAGTATGCGGTCTACAATCATCCGGAGTTTGGCAAGGTGTATGCTTACGAGGTTGACGGATTTGGCAATCACAATTTGATGGACGATGCCAACGTGCCGTCGCTTCTTGCCATGCCGTATTTGGACGACGTGGATGTCAACGACCCGATTTATCAAAACACGCGACGGCTGGTACTGAGCGATAGCAATCCGTACTTTTTCCGCGGAACAGCCGGTGAGGGCATCGGCGGTCCGCATATCGGATTCGATATGGTTTGGCCGATGTCGATAATGATGCGAGCGTTTACGAGCACCGACGACGCAGAGATTTAGCGTTGCCTTGAGATGCTGATGCGCACCGATGCCGGCACGGGGCTTATGCACGAGTCGTTCCACAAAGACAACCCCGAACGATACACGCGGCCGTGGTTTGCTTGGCAGAATACACTATTCGGCGAACTTGTTCTCCATTTGATTGATGAGGGCAAAGTCGACTTGCTGCGTAAGGCTCATCGATAGAGGGAGGCAACGAAATAACGCCACTTCGCGGCGCCGCTAACGGCTACGAAGTGGCGTTTTGTGTATGTAGAAGCGTAATTTTTTGCGCTTGACGTCTTTCCCTCTTTGCCGTTGGCATATTTGAGAATGTTTATGCCTTTGCAGTAGTCGTTTTTTTTATAACTAAAATAGTATATTATATATAAATGTGGCGCCGACACAATCAAAGCATCGGCGCTACAAAATTTGACATAAAACACTCGTTGTGCTATTCGTTTAAATATTTCGTTTGAGTGACGAAATGCTTTTCCGAACTATGTATGGTTTAACGCGAGCGCATTCCGGAGCCGAGAGAGCGCAGTTTCTGCGAGTTAAAACTGTTGCTGTTACCCGAGCCGTAGCCTGTCGGGTTGCCATACTCGTCGTATCCGTCGCCGTACTCGCCGTCTTCGTCGTCGTATTCCGATTTCTTGTTTTTATCGGATTCGGTTTCCCATTTCTTCTTCTCCGGCTTGTTTTTCTTAATCTCTTCCGGTTTTTGGGCATCGACAGCGGTTTCATAGATGTCCCAAGTTTGCTCTACGTCCCAGTTTTTCTTCAGGTTAACCACGCCGGGATAGTAGTATGTTTCTTCGGGTTGAATGCGTAGAGCATAGTTGCCGGTGTCATATTTGCCGTTTCGGTTTCGGTCGAAATAAAGGCGCGCATAATATTTAGCCGGCAGCATATTGATAAATTCCGCTTTGCCTCCACGCACAGGCACGGCGAGGACGGGCGAATCGCTCGAGTTGAGGAGTTCGACGACGGCGCTATCGCCGGCAGCGGGTATGTTGAAAATCAGGTTGCCATATTCTTCGAGCTTGCGCACGTTGATAGTTGTTTCGTACGTTTTATTGAACACGCCGTAGATGTTCGTAATGCCTAGCGAATCGATACGAATTCGGTATTGCTCGCCGGGCTCCCACTTGTGGCGTATCTGAAGTGTTCGGCGGTCGAGGGTCGTGTCGCGGTAAGCCAAACGATAGTCAGTGATGTCGGTCCACAGCGTGTCTTGCTTAATCTCGAGATGGAAAGCGGCTGAGTCGAGTCGCTCTATCGGCTCTTGACTTTGTATGGTTATGGGCGCATATACTTCTTGAGTGCCACCGCTGAGCAGCGAAAGCGACAAATATTGAATTTTCGGCAACGTGTCTTCCGGCTCGTCTTTTTTCTTCTTCTCTTTTTTAGGCTTTTCGCGCTGGAAGTTGAATCGGAGCGTGTCGGTAGTCCACGCCAGGTTGTCGGTCGAGTCGGTCTTAAGGTAGCGCAGGGCAACGTTGAGCGAATCGGACGAAACGAGCTCAGGACGGCGAATCCAGTAGGTCAGCGTGTCGTTGTGGGCGGAGCGTTCGAGGGTATACCACGAGTTGTCGGGCTGTGGCTTGTTGACGATGGCGAGTTCGGGGAGAGTGTCGCTCGGTGCTGCAAAGATTATGCTGAGACGCGTTGAGTCGATGCGACTATTGTTTTGCAAATACTGCGATTTGCGGTTTTCGTTGAACATCGACAGCAGAATGTCGTTGGGATAGAACCGAGTTTTGTTGACCGTTCTCACACTGTCGACAGTCTTACCATCGAGGGCAAAAGCCGTGTCGGCAACAGCCTCGGGTCGACACCAAGGCACAACGATGCTGTCGTAGAAAGCAATGTCTTCGGTCGGGTTGCCGAACTTGTAGTCGCGGTCGAGGTCGTTAAGGGCAAACACGCGATAACTGCCGGGGCGCACGTTGCGCACAATGAAGCGGCCACGGCTATCGGTGCGGGCAATGCGTTCGAGTTTCACCTTGGTAAATGCGGTGTCGCTCATATTGCTTTGCAACCCGACAATGACGTTCTGCTGTGGCTCGAGGCTACGCGAATCGAGCACGATGCCCGACACTCGCAGCGAGTCGATTGCCTCGCCTGTCGAAAAAGCAAAGGCGAAATTTTCGAGCGGATTGCCTTCGTTGTTGTCTTGAATCGAGTTTGAGAAGTCGAGTGTATAAGTGGTGTTCGGCAGAAGAGAGTCGACCAGCTCGATGGTCACTTTCTTGCCGGAAGCACTCATTTTGGGCATTTCGGTTTGTGCCGGCGAGACGACAATCTTGTTCGACGGGTCTTTGAGTTGCACGATTTCGTCGAAGGTAAGTTCGATTTTGTTCTTTTTGCAGTTCACAGCATTAGGCTCCGGCGAACTTTTCACGAAAATCGGTGGCATCTTGTCTTGCGGACCGCCTTCGGGGTTACCGATGCTTGCGCAGGAGTAGAAAACCCAGGCAGCAACTACTGTGAATAATATATATAATGAGTGTCTTGACTTCATACATTGATAATTTGACGGCAAATTTACTAAAAATAAGTGTAAAAATTTGCGAAGAAGCAAAATTTGTGTTGTAATTGTCCCTATCGACATAACATACATATATAATAAGGTAAAAACTCCAAAAAATAGTCAAAAAACGGCTGCGAAAAACTTTATTCGACATTAAAAACGCAATAACGGGCTTAAAAATTTTCTAACTTGAAATAATTAATGTATATTTGCACGCTAATATTGCAAAATTGAAATTAAAATAAAATACTAAACAAAAATGCAAAGTAAAGGTTTTATTAGAGTCCTTACGGTCTTATTGGTCCTTGTTTGCGTCTTTTATTTGTCGTTCTCGTTCGTAACAAGCAGCATCGAAAAGGATGCGGCAGCGTTTGCGGCAACGAAGAACAGCGACGAAAATTCGCAAGCCTACAAGGATGCCTATAAGATGTATCTTGACTCTATTGGCAAAGAGAAAGTGTACTTAGGCTACACTTACAACGAAGCGAGAGAAAAGCAAATCGGTTTAGGTCTTGACTTGAAGGGCGGTATGAACGTCACCCTTCAAATTTCGGTGCCCGACATCTTGCGGGCTTTGTCGAAAGAAAATCCGGACCCGAAATTCAACGAGGCAATCAAATTGACCGAGAAGAGCAAAGCCAAAGATTTCGTAGGCACGTTCTGCGAAGAATATCAACGACTTGCTCCGGGTGGAAGTCTCGCTCAAATTTTCCGTTCTATAGAAAAGGTTAAGACCGGTATGACCAACGCCGAGGTTGAGAAAGTGCTCCGCGACGAGGTTAACGCTATGGTCGACAACTCATACAACACGCTTCGTACACGTATCGACCGCTTCGGTGTGGTTGCTCCCAACATCAAGAAGATGGAGCGCGACGGTCAAATCTTGCTCGAACTCCCGGGCATTAAGGAACCCGAACGTGTGCGCAAACTGTTGCAAGGTTCTGCCAACTTGGAATTCTACGAAACTTATACACTCCAAGAACTCCAAAGCGCACTTGCTCAATTGAGCGACGCAGCGCAAAAGGGCGAAACAGCTCCCGCAGCAGCTCCCGCTGAAGGCGAAGCAGTTGCTGCCGACACTGTGGATGTGGCTATGGCAGACACCGCTGTTGTTGCCGAAGCCGCTCCGGCAGAAAAGCCCGCTGAAGCAAAGGCTGACGAGGCTGCTCCGGCAGAAAAAACTCTTGCTCAAATGCTTTGGGGCAACGCTCAAACCGGCGGTCCGGCGATTGGTATTGTCAACGTTCAAGACACAGCTGCCGTCAATGCAATCTTGCGTAGCGACGCTGCAAAACGTATCCTCCCGACAAACCTCAAATGCGCTTGGTCGGTTAAGGCTATCGACGCTAAAGAACGTTTCTACCAACTCGTATCGCTCAAGACTCAGAACGGCAAGCCGCGCTTGGGTGGCGACGTTGTTGTTGACGCAAGTTCCGACTTCGACAACATGCAAGGTAATGTGGTTTCGATGTCGATGAACAACGAAGGCGCTCGCCGTTGGGCTCAAATCACTCAAGAAAACATTGGCAAGCAAGTAGCTATCGTGCTCGACGACCAAGTTTATTCATTCCCGACAGTTAACTCGGTTATCGAAGGCGGTCGCTCGCAAATCACCGGTCAATTCACTCCCGAAGAGGCTACCGACTTGGCAAACGTGCTTAAGTCCGGTAAGATGGTTGCAAAAGTAAACATCGTCAGCGAATCTGTAATCGGTCCGTCGCTTGGTAAACAAGCTATCGAATCGGGTATCTGGTCGTTTGTTATCGCACTTGTAGTGTTGATGATATTCATGATTTCGTTCTACGGCTTCACTCCGGCAATGGTTGCAAACTGCTGCTTGATTATCAACCTCTTCTTCACGCTCAGCATCTTGGCATCGTTCCAGGCAGTGCTTACCCTTTCGGGTATCGCCGGTATCGTGCTTTCGCTCGGTATGGCAGTCGACGCCAACGTGCTTATCTTCGAGCGTACTAAAGAAGAATTGCGTGCAGGCAAGAATGTTAAGTCGGCACTCGCTGACGGCTACAAGAACGCATTCTCTGCAATCTTCGACTCCAACTTGACATCAGTTATCACCGCAATCATCCTCTTGGTTTACGGTACAGGTCTTATCAAAGGTTTCGCAACTACGTTGCTCATCAGCATCATCTGCTCGTTCTACAGCGCTATCTTCTTGTCGCGTCTGGCATTCGAATGGTTGCTCAAGAAAGAACGTTTTGCCAACATGACCTTCACCACCAAGATGAGCCAAAACTTCTTGAAGAACGCTAAAGTAGACTTCCTTGGCCAACGCAAGAAAGCCGGCATGATTATCGGCGCAATCATCGTGATAATCGCCGCATCGTTCATCTTCAAAGGCATCGATAAAGGCATCGACTTCTCCGGCGGTCGCAACTACATCGTACAATTCGACCACGACGTGAAGACAGCCGATTTGACAAACAAGCTTCAACCGCTCTTCCCCGAATCGTCGGTATCGGTTATCACTATCGACAACGATTCGAAAGTGCGCGTATCAACCAACTACAAATATGCTGACGAAAGCGAAGGCGTCGACGACGAAGTAATGCACATCCTTTACAACGGTTTGAAAGACGAACTCAAAGGCATGTCGTACGAAGACTTCAGCGTGTCGAACGAAGAAGTCGGCGTGGTGCAAACCGAGAAAGTAGGTCCGAGCATCGCATCCGATATGACAACAGGTGCAATCTGGGCAGTAATCTTCTCGCTCATCGCCATCACGCTCTACATCTTGCTCCGCTTCCGCGACATCTCGTTCTCGATTGGTGCACTCGCATCTTTGGCGTTCACATCATACATCATCATCGGTTTCTACTCGCTCTTTAGCGGTATCCTTCCGTTCTCGATGGAAATCGACCAATCGTTTATTGCCGCAATCTTGACCATCATCGGTTACGCAATTAACGATACCGTGGTTGTGTTCGACCGTATCCGCGAGATGATTGGACTCTATCCGAAGGCTGACCGCAAAGAGGTTATCAACAATTCGTTGAACACCACTTTGACACGTACAATCATGACATCGGTAACTACCGTGCTCGTGCTCTTGTGCATCTTCATCTTCGGTGGCGAAACTATCCGCAGTTTCACATTTGCAATGCTCTTCGGCGTGATTATAGGTACATTATCTACAATCTACGTAGCAACTCCGGTTGCTTACGCTATGCAAAGCCGTAAGATTGCAAAAAAAGCAAACAAGTAAGATAAAAGATTGATATGTTGAGGGCGTGCCTTGCGTGATGCAGTTGGCGCGCCCTTTTTAGGTGATTATGCAATCGGCACATCCGCCGATATACAAACTTGAATAATACAAACAACATTATTATATAATATTTGCTCTCAAAGCAAATTTTCAGTACATTTGTAACATTATGGCAGGCTCAAACTTTATCGACTATGTAAAAATAGTGTGTCGCTCGGGGAAGGGCGGCGCCGGCTCTGCTCATTTCCACAGAGCGAAATACGTCCCCAAAGGCGGCCCCGACGGCGGTAACGGCGGTCGCGGAGGCCATATCATCTTGCGCGGTAACCGCAATCTTTGGACCCTCCTGCACCTCAAATATCAACGTCACGTCTTTGCTACCAACGGACAAGCCGGCAGCGAATGTCGCAGTTCGGGTAAGGACGGAGAAGACCGCATTATCGAAGTGCCGTGCGGTACGGCTGTCTACGACGCCGACGACGGCAAGTTTCTCTGCGAAGTGACCGACGACGGGCAAGAGATAAAACTCCTGCGCGGCGGTCGCGGCGGTTTGGGCAACTGGAACTTCAAGTCGCCGACCAACCAAGCACCGCGCTATGCACAGCCAGGTGAGCCTTCGATTGAGAAAACCGTTATCCTCGAACTAAAACTCCTCGCCGACGTCGGTCTCGTTGGATTTCCTAACGCCGGAAAGTCGACGTTGCTGTCGTCGATTTCCGCTGCCAAGCCTAAGATTGCCGACTACCCTTTCACGACGCTCGAACCAAACCTCGGCATTGTGAGCTACCGCGACTCGCGCTCGTTCGTAATGGCTGACATCCCCGGTATTATCGAAGGTGCAAGCGAAGGCAAAGGACTGGGTCTCAGATTTTTGCGACACATCGAACGCAATGCCGTACTGCTTTTCATGATTCCCGCCGACACCGAAGGTATCCGTCGCGAATACGAGATTCTGCTTTCCGAACTCGAGAAATTCAATCCCGATTTGGCAGACAAAGGTAAGGTGCTCGCCGTGACCAAATGCGATATGCTCGACGACGAACTCATCGACGAAATCCGCCGCACCGACTTGCCCGAAGGCATACCCACCGTGTTCATTTCGTCGGTCACCGGACTTGGACTGACCGAACTGAAAGACTTGCTTTGGCGCACTATCAACGACGAAGACAACCGCATACCTTCGCGTATCACTCATCGCGACCTCGATGTGCGTCACCGCGTGGCGGAAGAAGACGAATTTATCATCGAGCAAGAAGACTCGGGCGATGCCGACGAAACATGGGACGTTGAATGGCCTGAAGAATACTGGGAAGATGACTTTAAAGAAGAATAATGCAGAACTTGCAACGACGTCGGCAGCAGTGCCGACCGTGCCGTTGCAGTTCGACCAACCACTGAGCGGAGTTGTCACCTTTGCCACACGTCGTGGCGAGGCAGGCGTCTCCGCTTATTCATCATTTAATTGTTGCCCATACGTGGGCGACGACCCGGCACACGTCGACGACTGTCGGCGAGCCTTGCTCAAGTCGCTTCGCATCGACCCTTCGCTACTGAAAACGCTCCGGCAAGTCCACAGCGTACGCGTTGTCGCCGCCGACGAAGCATCGCCAACGGTCGAAGCCGACGCCGTGGTTACTAATCGTCCGGGCGAATACGTCGGCGTCTACACAGCCGATTGCGTGCCCATTCTGCTCGTCGACCCTATCGTCGGAATCGCCGCAGCCGCTCACGCCGGTTGGAAAGGCACGCTTGGCGGTATTGCCACGCTTACAGTCGAAAAAATGACAAGTCTCGGGGCGGATGTAGAGCGAATCCATGCGACGTTCGGGCCTGCCATTTGCGGCGGGTGCTACGAAGTGGGACAGGAATTGATTGACCGTTTTGCTGAAGAAAGATTCCCCATGGAGCGGATATCGAGAGTCAACCCGACAACGGCTAAACCTCATCTCGACTTGGTCGAAGCAAATGCCGTGCTGCTTGAGCGTGTCGGAATAGCAGCCGAGCATATTAGTCGCAGCAACATTTGCACGCGATGCGCCCCCGACACCTATTTTTCGGCGCGCGCTCTTGGCGTTCAGTCGGGACGTGTGCTCACGGCGATTGCTATCGTTCGATGACGTATACCCCACCGATGATAGCCGCTGCGCCAAGAAGTGAAAGTGGCGTAACCACCTCTCCGAGAAAGACGTAAGCCGACACGAAAGTCACTATCGGATTGAGATTGATATAGTTGGTCGATTTCACCGTACCCAACCGATTGACAACTGCGGTCCAAATCGTGAAGCAAAGCATCGATGCCAATGCTCCCAAGAAGAGCACGTTTGCAAGCACTTCCGGCTTTGTCAGCAGTGCGAGGTCGAACCGCTCCGGATGGAACGGCAACCACAGCGCCATCGAAAGAAGTCCGTAGGCAAAAACCTTGCGCGTGAGAAACACTGCCGAATACTTCTTGCCGAGCACCTTCAGCAAAATGCTGTAGACAGCCCACGAAGCGGCGGCACATAGCGTCAGCACATCGCCAATCGGGTTGAATTTGAGGTCGACATTACCGTGATAGATTACCACAATCACGCCCGCCAGCGCTATCACGCTCCCGACAATTATGCGAAGCGGATTGCGAGTGCGTTCGCTCCGAAAGATTGCCATAGCGAGCAGTGTGGTAAGCAACGGCGTACCGCTGATAATCAT
>SFJG01000103.1 GCA_004555955.1 Bacteroidales bacterium
CGCTGAATTTCAGCATGAAAGCCTTATTTTTTTAGCTTATTTTTTAGCCTGTTAAAACTATAAAAAGAGACTGCCCAAAACTTGTTAGACAGTCTCTTTTTTTCTTGCATCTTGGCGATAACCCAATTGGCTTCCACACGCCTGCCCGGTCGCACCGAGGCGCGACCCTACGACCGCTCCGTATTATGTAGATAATCAGCAACTCGCTTTACATCCACACGCCATTCTCGGTCGCAGCAAGCCGCGACCATACTATGTTGATAATCAGCTGAATGTATTAGACTCTTACCTCTTACCTTTTCTTTTTGTAAAGAGTTATAGACGTCGATAGCATACGGTCTTCGATGTGTTGACGTTCCGGTGCGATTTTGCCGTTGAGATACATTTCCATCATCAGACTGCCGATAGGCACGCCGAAAGTCGCACCAAAGCCTGCATTTTCGACGTAGACGCAAATAGCGATTTTTGGGTTGTTCATGGGAGCAAATCCCATAAATGCGGAGTGGTCGCGCCCATGTGGGTTCTGTGCCGTACCGGTTTTGCCACACACTTCGATGTCGCGGAGTTGTGCGCCGCGGCAAGTACCGCCTGTCACTGCCATACGCATACCTTCTACTATTTCTTCGTAGTATTGTCTATTGATTTTGGGCACACGCTTCGTTAAAAATTCCTTCGGCATAACCGAGTCGTGGATATGCTTAACGACGTGCGGAGTGTAGAAGTAGCCGCGATTGGCAATTGTAGCGGCGAGGTTGGCAATTTGCAACGGAGTGGCAAGGATTTCGCCTTGACCGATAGCGTCAGAGATGATTGTGTTTGCGCTCCATCCGTTTTCGCCGTACACTTTGTTATAGAATTTGCTGTTAGGGATGAATCCGCGGCTTTCGCCGGGGAGGTCGACACCGAGACGATAACCGTAGCCTTGTTCTACCATATAGTTTTTCCACACCTCGAATGCTTGAGATGGCGAGCCGTATTTTCCGCGGCGGTCAATCATATTCTTAAATCCCCAGCAGAAGTAAGCGTTGCAGGAAGTTCGCAGTGCCGGTTTGAGCGTGATAGGCGATTCGTGGCCGTGGCAACCCACTTTGAGACGGCCGCAGATGTATCCGCGGTAGCAGGGGTAGGCTGTCGAGAGAGAGACTATTCCTTCTTGACGGAATATAAGTCCCTGTGTGGGTTTGAAGGTAGAGCCGGGAGGGTAGGCTGCCATGATGGCGCGGTCGAAGAGCGGTTCGGCGGGGTCGTTCATCAGTTCGCGATATGCTTTGCCGCGTTCGCGACCGACGAGCATTTTCGGGTTGTAGGTCGGGCTCGACACGAGGGCAAGGATTTCGCCTGTTGCCGGTTCGATGGCGACGATAGCGCCGGTTTTTCCTTGCATGAGTTTTTCGCCATATGCTTGGAGGTCGATGTCGATGCCGAGAGTGAGGTCTTTTCCGGATATAGGAGCAATATCGCGAGCGCCGTTTTCGAATCGACCTTTGATGCGTCCGTTAGCGTCGCGAATGAGAATCTCTTGTCCTTTGAATCCTCGGAGGTATGGTTCGTAGCTTTTCTCTATACCGAGGTCGCCGGTGTAGTCGCCGGGACGGTAGTAGTCGTCCTTTTTGATGTCGTTGTCGTTCACTTCGCGGATGTTACCGAGCACGTTTGCGGCGTTTTCGTATGCGTACTGGCGGAGGATGCGTTTTTGGATGAAAAACCCGGGGAAGCGATATAGTTTCTCCTGCAGGCGACCGTAGTCTTTTGCCGAGATGTGTGTGATTAGCACTTGTTGCGTATACGAAGAGTAGCCCGGGTTTTTGCGCGGATTGCGCATATCGTCGAAGCGACGGCGGAGTTCTTCGATGTCGATTTGAAGCGTGTTGCAGAAGTCGATGGAGTCGAAGTCGGGCTTAATTTCGCGGGGAATCACCATCACGTCGTAGGCGGGTTGATTGTACACGACGAGGCGACCTTTCCGGTCGAAGATTTGTCCGCGCGAGGGATAGATGGTCTTTCGAAGGAATGCGTTAGAGTCGGCGTTTTCTTTGTATTTGGAGTCGAACACTTGGAGTTCGAAAAGGCGTATCAAGTAGATGACCACCAAAAGAATCAGCAGTCCGGCGATGACGTATTTTCTTTTCTCAAGACTATAATCCTTTTTCATTCTTGGTGTTGACTATGCTGTCGATGCCGAGCATCAAAACAAACGAAAGAGCAGTAGAGCAAATCACGCGCAGCATGGCATGCAGAATGTTGGCTGTCGAGAAGAGTTCGATAGTGACGATAAGCGCGCAGTAGCAGAAAGTCATGCTGACGAGGTATTTCATAAAGACAGCGGTTCCGAGACTCCGAATGGAAGGAACCGGGTCGGTAATTTCGTCGCGGCGAGGCACGTAAAGACTAAGCACTACGTTGCGAAGAGCGGCGGTGACTGTGCAAGCCAGGGCGTTCATTCCGTAGGTGTCGGAGAAGATGTCGATGAGCAGTCCGACGGCAAAAGAGATTGCCATAAGCCAGTTGACGTGTATGTTGATTGGCAGTCGGAAGAGCACGTAGACGAATATGAAAGGCGTCGCCACGTGGAATAGGCTGATGTTGTTGCACACGAGCACTTGCACGAGGAGCAAGATGACGAACAGAACGATGAATTGTATGATTTGCTTAGCCATTATTCTTCGGTTTCGATGGTTCGTAACTCAGCTGCTATGGTGCTCTTGATGGCTCTCACGGTGCTCAGACGTGTGAAGTCGGTCGATAGTTTGATGCGCAGGCTGTGGAAGTTGTCGTCTTTAGCCTTTAGCCCCGATTCGATGGTGCCCACGATGAGACCTTCGGGGAATACCGACGAGAATCCGCTAGTGATGATAGTGTCGCCTTTGTGATATTTGACGTGCTTCGGCATTTCTTCGAGCACGCAGTAGTAGGGGTTGCCGCCGTCCCAAAAGAGGCTGCCGAAGTAGTCGGAGTTTTTCACCTTGCACGAAAGGCGCATGTTCGGGTTGAGCAGGGAGATGATACGTGCAGCGTGGTCGCTGGTGCTGCTGACGATGCCGACAACGCCGTTTTGGTCGACGACGCCCATTTCCGGCTCAATTCCGTCGAGCCGACCTTTGTCGATGGTGATGTAGTTCATAGGCTTCGACACGCTGTTGTTGATAACCGTAGCGAAGTGATATTCATACTGTTGTGCCACCGAGTCGGGTAGGTTGATAGAGTCGGCGCTCATGGCGATGCGGTAGTCGTTGATGCGGTGCTTGAGGTTGATAACTTCCATCTCGAGCAGTGCGTTACGCTGCTGTAGGTCGGCGTTTATCGACTGTAGGTTGAAATACGAAGTGACGCTGCTGGTGAGTTTGTAGACCGACGACGATATTCGGCTTGCCGAGGTGAGGTAAACCGATTGTTGGTACGGGTTGTTTTGAAAGAGCATGATGCAACTGAGCGTCACGAGAATTGCAAAAACGAACCACGCCGAATGCCGTACGATGAAGTCTATTAGGTTGCGCACTGTACTTAGATGTAAGATAGGAGAGGTAAGGGGTAAGAGTTGATACGTTTATGAGTTAATGAGTTGAAGAGTAACGGAATTCTCTAACCACAAATCATAAACTACTCTTACCTCTCACCTCTTAACTATTATCGAATGAGGAATGAGAATCGCTTGATGTTTTTAAGCGCGATACCGGTACCTTTAGCCACTGCGTGCAACGGGTCTTCGGCAATGTTGAAGTTTATGCCGATTTTGTCGGATAAGCGTTTGTCGAGACCGCGAAGCAATGCGCCGCCACCCGAGAGGTAAATGCCGTTTTTGATGATGTCGGCGTAGAGTTCGGGCGGTGTATTCTCGAGAGCGTTGAGCACGGCAGCTTCGATTTTTGAAATCGACTTTTCGATGGCGTGCGAAATCTCTTGGTAGGAAACGGCAACTTCCATCGGGAGTGCAGTCATAACGTTGGGACCGTGAACGATGTAGTCTTCGGGCGGATTCTCGAGTTCGGTAAGGGCTGAGCCGACGTTGATTTTGATGCTTTCCGCCATGCGTTCACCCACTTTGATGTTGTGAGCGCGACGCATATGTTCTTGGATGTCGTCGGTAAGCACGTCGCCGGCAATGCGGATGCTCTTGTTGGTCACGATGCCGCCGAGCGAAATCACGGCGATTTCCGTTGTGCCGCCACCTATGTCGACAATCATGTTGCCTTGAGGAGCTTCCACGTCGAGCCCGATGCCCAGGGCAGCTGCCATAGGCTCGTATATCATGTAGACGTCGCGTCCGCCGGCGTGCTCCGAAGAATCGCGCACGGCGCGAATTTCAACTTCGGTACTTCCCGAGGGGATACAAACGACGATGCGCAATGAAGGCGAGAACCAGCGGTTTTTCGAACTTACCATCTTGATAAAACCGCGAATCATCAGTTCGGCAGCGTTGAAGTCGGCAATCACACCATCGCGAAGCGGGCGAATAACCTTGATGTTGGCATTTTCTTTGCCTTGCATCAACTTGGCGTCTTCGCCGACGGCAACCAAGCGGCCGTGAGTGTCGACGGCAACGTACGACGGTTGGTCGACGACGATTTTGTCGTTGTTTATTATAATTGTGTTGGCTGTTCCTAAGTCAACGGCAATTTCTTGTGTTAAAGAAAAGAGTCCCATTTGTTTGTCTTAATTATTTTTAATGCTTGAAGTGTCGGATGCCGGTCATCACCATGGCAATTCCGTTTTTGTTGCAGTAGTCAATAGTGTCGTTGTCGCGAATCGAGCCGCCGGGTTGAATAACGGCGGCAATACCTGCTTCGTGCGCAATTTCTACGCAGTCGGCAAATGGGAAGAATGCGTCGGAAGCCATAACGGCGCCGTTGAGGTCAAAGCCGAACGAGCGGGCTTTGGCGATGGCTTGTCGCAGGGCGTCGACGCGTGAGGTTTGCCCGATGCCGCTGGCATACAGTTGACGATTGCGTGCCAGTACGATGGCGTTGCTCTTGCTGTGCTTGACAATCTTGTTGGCAAACAGCAAGTCGTCGGCTTGCTCGGCGGTAATGGCTGTCGTGGTGGCTTGACGAAGGTCGTCGACGGTTTCGCGGCGAAGGTCTTTGTCTTGGCGGAGAACGCCGCACAAAGCCGTGCGGATTTGCGTCGTAGGCAATTCGGCAGGCTTGCGCACCAAGATGATGCGGTTTTTCTTCTGCTTGAGCACGTCTAACGCTTCGTCGGTGTAAGACGGCGCAATCACCACTTCAAAGAAAATCTTGTTGATTTCTTCGGCAGTTTCGCGGTCAATCTCACCGTTGGCAATCAGCACGCCGCCGAAAGCCGATACGGGGTCGCCGGCAAGGGCGTCGCGCCACGCTTCGGCGATGGTCCCGCGTGTAGCCACGCCGCAAGCGTTGTTGTGCTTGAGGATTGCAAACGTAGGCTCGTCGAAGTCGTTAATCAAGTTGACTGCAGCGTCGATGTCGAGGAGATTGTTGTAGGAAATCTCCTTGCCGTGAAGTTGGTCGAACATCTTTCCGAAATCGCCGAAGAACACGGCATTTTGGTGCGGGTTTTCGCCGTAGCGCAAGTGCATTTTGCCGTCGACGGCGTGGCGCAGAGCCGTGTTGTCGTCGCCGTCGAAATAGTTGAAAATTGCACTGTCGTAGCTGCTCGACACCGAAAATGCGTCGCGGGCAAAAGCTCGGCGCTCAGCCAACGTCGTTTCAGCGCAACCGTGCGCTTTCAACACCTCGCAAAGCGGTGCATATTGCTTCTTGGAGGCAACAATCACCACGTCGTTAAAGTTTTTGGCGGCAGCGCGGATAAGCGAAATGCCACCGATGTCGATTTTTTCTATAATGTCGGCTTCGGAAGCGCCCGATGCCACAGTGTCTTCAAAAGGATAAAGGTCAACAACTACAAGGTCGATTTCGGGGATTTGGTATTGCGCGGTCTGTTGGCGGTCGCCTTCATTGTCGCGACGATTCAGAATGCCGCCGAACACCTTCGGGTGAAGTGTCTTTACGCGACCTCCCAAAATCGAGGGATATCCTGTGAGGTCTTCAACCGCTTCGCATTGATAGCCAAGGCTTTCGATGAACGATTTGGTTCCGCCCGTCGACAAGAATTTTACGCCGGAATCGTTTAGCAGAGCAAGCATTTCGTCTAATCCGTCTTTGTGGAAGACCGAAATTAGAGCTGTCTTGATTCGTTTGTTGTCAGCCATTTTAATCTTAAGTTTTTATATTACTAATCGTTATTCCTTAAATTGACTGCAAAGTTACTGAAAAAGAATGGAAAAAACATTTTTATCTATCAGTATTTTCAAAAAATATTAGAAGAAGATTGAATAAGATTGAATAAGGTTTAGGTGAGTGTCAATTAGCAATAGATAAAGCAACGAAAGCATTGTTGTTAGGTTGTGTCTGCATTTGGTTTTCGTGTTTGCTTTCACAACCGAGCATCCGGTGTTCGTTGCTCTTCCGGTATCGTTCGAATTAATTTATATGACCAGCTCCTCTGCAAGTTCCACAATTTCCGGTGCCTCTGCAGACCGGGCAATCTGTTCTTGTTTTATGGGAATTCCCGGTGTAGTACCCTGTTTCATGATAATACCATCCTTTGCCTCCACATGTTTTACATTTGCCTGTGCCACTGCAGCTGATGCACGTCCTTTTCGAACTCGACGAAGATGAGTTGCTATTGTAGCCGCCGGAATTATATACCCCAAAATTCCCATTGCTATAGGAGTTATTATAACCACCAA
>SFJG01000104.1 GCA_004555955.1 Bacteroidales bacterium
ACAAAGAACCGCAAGAATACTACAGAGCGCTTGGAGTTGAAGAAATACAACCCCATCCTCAAACGTGTAACTATTCACAAAGAAATAAAATAATCATAGGATATGGCAAAGAAAACCGTCGCAACACTTCAGACCGGTGAAGGTCGTACTTATAGCAAAGTTATCAAAGCTGTACGCTCTGAGAAGACCGGCGCATACGTGTTCAAAGAAGAAATGGTTCCTAACGACGCAGTGAAGGACGCTTTGAAATAATAACTGAACGAATATATTTTTCCTATCAATAGCGTGTAGCCTTTCGGACATCCGGAGGGCTATCGTTTTTTTCGACAATTTGTCGTCAGACGTGCACGTATCCGACTAAGTTGTGCAATTTGATACTTGAATTTGTTACACTTTGACGTTTTTAGACTATTTTATGCGTAAAATATTTGCATTTGACAATATAAATTGATAAATTTGCAAGCGATAACAAAGAACAAGTATTATGGTGAATCTACACGTCATTGGTATTGTGCTATCTTCAGTTGTCGTGGAAACGCGAGCAGATGAGGAACGGTAGTTTGTGCCATAACGCTTTGCAGAAATTAAAAACCGACGACCTTTCCTCATGAAATATACGGAAAGGTTTTTTTATGATATAAAGAAATGAGCAAACCACTACGAAGTGCCGAGAGCACGCAAGGAAGACGAATGGCAGGCGCCCGCGCCCTATGGAGAGCCTGTGGCATGAAAGAAGAACAATTGGGCAAGCCGGTGATAGCCATTGCCAATTCGTTTACACAGTTTGTGCCGGGTCATACGCATCTGCACGAGATTGGACAATACGTTAAACAAGAAATAGAACGGCTTGGCTGCTTCGCTGCCGAGTTTAACACTATAGCCATCGACGACGGCATCGCTATGGGCCACAACGGCATGCTCTATTCGTTGCCCTCGCGCGACTTGATTGCCGACAGTGTCGAATATATGGTCAACGCCCACAAGGCTGATGCTCTGGTGTGTATCAGCAACTGCGACAAGATTACTCCGGGTATGTTGATGGCATCGATGCGCTTGAACATTCCTACGATATTCGTCTCCGGCGGACCGATGGAAGCCGGTCACTTGGGCAGCCGTCCTCTTGACCTTATCGACGTGATGATTGACTCTGCCGACACTTCCGTCGACGACGAAACCGTGACAAAAATCGAGCAACTCGGTTGCCCGGGTTGTGGATGCTGCTCGGGTATGTTTACCGCAAACTCGATGAACTGCCTCAACGAAGCCATCGGACTCGCTTTGCCGGGCAACGGAACAATTGTTGCTACTCACGAAAATCGTCGCGAACTCTTCCGCCGTGCGGCTCAAAAAATCGTTGAAAACTGCTACGCATACTACCGCGACGACGATGAGTCGGTTCTTCCGCGAAGCATAGCTACTCGTTCGGCGATGCTCAACGCTATGGCGCTCGACATTGCTATGGGAGGCAGCACCAACACCGTGCTACACCTTCTTGCCGTTGCCAACGAAGCAGGCGTCAACTTCACTATGAGCGACATCGACGCGCTTTCGCGACGCACACCGGTGCTCTGCAAAGTGTCGCCTAACTCAAAATATCACGTACAAGACGTCAACCGCGCCGGCGGCATTATGTCGATAATGTCCGAATTGGCGAAAAACGGGCTCATCGACACCACATGTCGTCGCGTCGACGGATTGACCCTTGGCGAAGCCATCGACCGTTACGCCATTGGCGGCAGCGCATTCGGCGACGATGCCGAACACCTGTGGAAGAGCGCTCCGGGCAACGTGCGCAGCATCGTGCTCGGCAGCCAGGCAAACTATTACGACAGCCTCGACAGCGACCGTGCCGGCGGATGCATCCGCGACTTCGAGCATGCCTACGTCAAAGACGGCGGTTTGGCTGTGCTCTACGGCAACATTGCCCTCGACGGTTGTGTGGTTAAGACCGCAGGCGTCGACGAAAGCATTTTCCACTTCGAAGGACCGGCAAAGGTCTACGAGTCGCAAGACGACGCCGTGCAAGGCATCCTCGGCGGCGAAGTGGTGTCGGGCGACGTTGTTGTGATAACCCACGAAGGCCCCAAAGGCGGTCCCGGCATGCAAGAAATGCTCTATCCGACGTCGTACATCAAGTCGCGTCACCTCGGAAAAGAGTGCGCTCTCATCACCGACGGACGCTTCTCCGGCGGTACTTCCGGCTTATCGATAGGGCATATCTCCCCCGAGGCGGCTGCCGGTGGCAATGTCGGGCTGATTCGCAACGGCGATATCATCGTTATCGACATTCCCAACAGAACTATCGAAGTGCGCCTCAGCGACGAACAACTCGCAGCGCGACGCAGCGAAGAACTCGCCCGTGGACGTGACGCTTTTGCCCCGACGAAGCGCAATCGCCAAGTGTCGAAAGCTCTCCGCGCATATGCCGCTATGGTGTCGTCGGCTGACAAAGGCGGCGTTAGAATAATTGATTAATCTCCCCCGACTATGATAGACCAAAAAATAACAGGCGCAGAAGCCTTGATAAAATCTCTACTTGCAGAAGGTGTCGACACCGTGTTCGGATATCCCGGCGGTGCAATTATACCTGTCTACGATGTGCTCTACGGCTATGCTGATAAGTTGCGCCACATCTTGGTGCGTCACGAGCAGGCAGCCACGCATGCCGCACAGGGCTATGCCCGTGTGACCGGGCGTGTCGGCGTTGCCTTGGTGACATCCGGACCGGGTGCAACCAACACCATTACCGGCATCACCGATGCGTTGATGGACAGCACGCCGATGGTGGTCATCTCCGGACAGACCGACAGCAAAGGCTTGGGCACGGATGCTTTCCAAGAGACCGACGTCATCGGCATTACCCAGCCGGTGACGAAATGGAACTACCAGGTGCGCCGCGCCGAAGACATCCCATGGGCTGTGTCGCGTGCGTTCTACATCGCCAGCAGCGGACGTCCCGGACCGGTTGTACTCGACGTTACTAAGGATGCACAGAACGGCAAACTCGATTGGACTTACGAAAAGTGCAACTACATACGCAGTTACGACCCCGACCCCGAAATCAGCAGCCTTGCCGTTTCGGAAGCTGCCGACTTAATCAACGGCGCCGAGCGTCCCTTGATTATTGCCGGCCGCGGTGTGATGATTTCGCAAGCGGAAAACGAGTTGCTCGCTTTGGCTGAAAAGGCTGACATCCCCGTCATCAACACACTGTTGGGACTATCGACCATTCCTTCCGACCATCACTTATATAAAGGTATGGCAGGTATGCACGGCAATGTCGGTGCAAATGTCGCCACGAATGCTTGCGACGTGCTCATCGCCGTGGGGATGCGCTTCGACGACCGCGTCACCGGCGATTGTTCAACCTATGCCCGTCAAGCGAAGATTGTGCACATCGACATCGACCCGTCGGAATTTAACAAAAACATTCATTCGCACGTTTCGATTCTCGGCGATGCCAAGAAGGTACTCTCTCAGTTGGAAGGGCAAGTCGTTGAGGCTCATCACGACGAGTGGCTTGCTACGTTTGAGCGTCCCGATGCCGTTGAATACGAAAAGGTGGTTCGCGATGAAGTGTTCCCCACCGAAGGCTTGCTGAATATGGGCGAGGTGGCACGTCGTGTGTCGGAGGCATCCGGCAACAAGGCTGTGCTCGTAACCGACGTCGGGCAAAATCAGATGTTATCGTCGCGCTACTTCAAGTTCAGCGAATCGCGCAGCATCGTCACCTCCGGTGGATTGGGTACTATGGGCTTCGGACTGCCGGCGGCTATCGGCGCCAAAATCGGTGCGCCCGACCGTCAAGTGTGTTTGTTTGTCGGCGACGGCGGTCTGCAGATGACCGTGCAAGAACTCGGCACGATTCTTGAATATAAAGTGCCCGTAAAGATTATCTTGCTCAACAACAACTTCTTGGGTATGGTGCGCCAATGGCAGGAACTCTTCTACAACGAGCACTACAGCCAAACGCCGATGGTCAACCCCGACTATGTGACGCTCTGCAAGGCTTACGGAATACCTGCCGAAGACGTTACCGACCGCGCCGGCCTCGACGAGGCTATTCGCCGTATGCTCGACAGCCCGACGGCTTATCTGCTGAACGTGCAAATCAAGCCCCACAATATGGTGTTCCCAATGATTCCTGCCGGAGCAAGTATCGACAACATTCTCCTAAACTCGAACGAACACTACATTTAATAAGATGAGTAAATTATATACAGTCACGGTATTTACCGAAAACCGTGTAGGTCTGTTGAATCAGATTTCGATTATTTTCACTCGGCGTTGTCTCAACATCGAGAGCCTTTCGGTGTCGCCTTCGTCAATCCCCGGCATCCACAAGTTTACTATTACCGTGTGGAGCGACCACTCGACGATTGCCAAGGTGACTAAGCAGATTGAAAAGCGCATTGAGGTGCTGCGCTCGCTCTTCTATACCGACGATGAGCTCGTCTACCAAGAAATTGCGCTCTACAAAGTGCCTACCGAGCAACTCCTCGACGAGAAAGAACTCGAAAAAATCATTCGTCGCTACAACGCTCGTATCCTTGAGATGGACCGTACGTTCACCGTCATCGAAATGACCGGACACAGCGATGAAACAAGTGCGCTCTTCAACGACCTTAAGAAATACGGTATTTTGCAATTCGTGCGCTCGGGACGCGTTGCCGTAACAAAAACCGACGAAGAATTGCTCAATATGTATCTCGAGAATCAAGAGAAACGTCTCAAACGAATCGAACAACAATGCAGCAATCAGTAGACAATAGCCTTTTCAGTCGCACCTACTACCTCACGCCCGGCGAATGTAGTGCCGAGCAAGAGATGCCGTTTGCGCTGCTCGTCAACCGTCTAATCGAGGTGGCGACGCTTCACGCCGACAGCTGGGGAGTGGGCTATCGCCGTCTCAGCCGCGACAATCAAGCTTGGGTGCTGTCGCGCATGGCTGTTGAAATGACCGCTTTCCCTCGCGTTGGCGCGAACTACACGGTAAGAACGTGGATTGAATCGTACAATCGGCATTTCTCGGAGCGCAACTTCGAGATTGTCGACGACGAAGGCGCAACTCTCGGATATGCACGGACCATTTGGTCGGTTATCGACTCAACGACGCGTCAGAGCTGCGACATTGCCGCTTTGGGTTTTATCAAGAGCAATATTGCCGACCGCCATTGCCCCATAGCGTCACCCGAACGCGTGCGTAACGTGGAGCATCGCCGCACTGCCGAGTATACGTTTCTCTACACCGACATCGACTTCAATCGACACGTCAACACGGTGCGTTACATTTGTGCTCTGCTAAACGCTTGGCAGCTCGATTGGTATGAGCATCACCGCATCAGCCGTTTCGACATCGCATTTGTCAAAGAAGCCTACTTCGGGCAGAAGGCAACGATTGCCGTCGACGATGCCGACCCGCTCTGCTGTCCTGCCGAGATTGTGGTCGACAGTGAGCCTGTTTGCAAAGCAAAAATCATATTTAAACAACGATAAACAAACAATTTTTTAACCATAAAATTTTTTACAAAAATGGCAGTAATGAATTTTGGCGGCGTTGACGAAAATGTCATGACCCGCGAAGAATTTCCTTTGGAAAAAGCACGTGAAATCTTGAAAGACGAGACAATCGCCGTAATCGGTTACGGTGTGCAAGGTCCCGGTCAGTCGATGAACCTTCGCGACAATGGTTTCAACGTAATCGTCGGACAACGTGCCGGCAAGACCTTCGAAAAGGCTATTGCCGACGGTTGGAAGCCGGGCGAAACGCTCTTCAGCATCGAAGAAGCTTGTCAACGCGGTACCATCATCTGCTTGCTCCTTTCCGACGCAGCACAAATTGCCGTATGGCCAACTATCAAGCAATACCTTACACCGGGCAAAGCATTATACTTCTCGCACGGTTTCGCTATCAACTGGAGCGACCGCACAGGCGTTGTTCCTCCCGCAGACGTTGACGTTATCATGGTAGCTCCTAAGGGTTCGGGTACGTCGTTGCGTACGATGTTCCTCGAGGGCCGTGGCTTGAACTCTTCGTTTGCTATCTATCAAGACGCTTCCGGCAAGGCTCGCGACCGTGTCCTCGCTTTGGGTATCGGCATTGGCTCGGGCTATCTCTTCGAAACTACCTTCAAGCGCGAAGCAACCAGCGACCTTACCGGCGAACGCGGTACTCTTATGGGCGCTATCCAAGGACTTTTGCTCGCTCAATACGAAACTCTTCGCGAACACGGACACACTCCTTCGGAAGCATTCAACGAAACAGTCGAAGAACTTACGCAATCGCTTATGCCGCTCTTTGCTGCTAAGGGTATGGACTGGATGTATGCCAACTGCTCGACTACCGCTCAACGCGGTGCCCTCGACTGGATGGGCCCGTTCCACGACGCTACTAAGCCTGTGTTCGAAAAACTCTATAAGTCGGTTTGCGACGGCATCGAGGCTCAACGCTCTATCGATTCGAACTCACAACCTGACTATCGCGAAAAACTTAATGCAGAACTTAAGGCGCTTCACGACAGCGAAATGTGGATGACTGCACAAGTCGTTCGTCGCCTCCGTCCTGAAAACGACGAAGCTTAGTCTTTGCCGGTTTTATAAAAATTTAAAGAGACTGTCTAACAAGTTTTGGGCAGTCTCTTTTTATAGTTTTAACAGGCTAAAAAATAAGCTAAAAAAATAAGGCTTTCATGCTGAAATTCAGCG
>SFJG01000020.1 GCA_004555955.1 Bacteroidales bacterium
TGGGCTACGTGTTGCGGTGCGTAAAGGCATTGTGCAGTGGCAATGCCCGAAGCAAACTGTCCGGCGTTGTTGACATAAACGTCGTAGGCAATCACGAACGTACCTTTCGGCAGCCCGGTTATAAAGATATTTGTCTGTGCATCGCGTGTTTCGCGGAGCATGAAGATACCGTCGCGCCAATCATATCTCGGCACTTTGTCGACCGGCTCGAATGCCGCCGGACGTTGGTCGGTGATGGCAACGTAGTTCATGTCGCGAGTTGCTTTTAGCGTCAGGCGTACTTGCAGTTTGTCGCCCACGCGGATTTCGTTGTCGGCAACGCTCTTTAGCTTACCTTCGCTGTCGTAGCGGAACAATGCTTTGCTGATACTGATGTCGCGCGAGTCGTTTCGGCGCACATCGGTCATCGGTGCTTCGTAGTTGACGTAAGCGGCGCCCCAAGCGGGGTTGTAGCCGTAGTGTTTAATGGTAACGTCTTTGCCGGCAACTTCGGTAGCATCGAAACTGCGGCGAACGTATCCGAATCGGTTGTCTGTGCCGTAGTCAACGGGCTTTCCGTCGATGGCGATTTCAGCGGGACGGCGGTCTGCGTTGGTCCACGACGTTCCGGTGGCGAGGATGGCGTTTACTGCCATACAAGCGGCAGGCGATTCGCCCCAGTTGCGGGTCTCTTTGGTGAGAAGAATCCAGCGGCGAATGTTGTTGATATCGGGGTCGGATGGGTCGACGGTGTGGAAGGCGATGAGCGCTTTTGAGGCGAGCCATAGGCGGTCGCGACCCTCAGTGTCCCAGTAGTATCCCCAAGTGTCGTCTTTGCGAGCGCGCTGACGGAGCGACTCGACGATGTTCTTAGCCGCTGTCTGCTTGCCGACGTTGGCGAGCAGTATGGCTGCCGGGATGCAGTGGTCGATGCTGTAGTTGCGCCAATTCCGGATTGTTTGGCTTACCACTTCGTCTTTCACCTCGGCTGCTTTGCCGGTAAGCGGCATTTGCGCGAACATCGAGCGTATGAGTATGAAGTCGAAAAATTGGCAATAGTGTTCCGGCTTGATTTTGTAGCGTTTGATTTGGTCGGCAACTTCGTTGTCGGCGTAACGGCATGCCTTTTCAATAAATTTATCGGCGGAACCATCGTAGTAGCCCATTTGGTTTAGCATACCGAACACTTCGAGCACATCGAGCGTCATCCACAGGCTTGACTCGCAGTCTTTGAACCAACCGATACCACCGTCGGCGTTTTGCAGCGACTGTAGCATTGTGAGGGCTTTCGCCTTGCGCGATGCGATGGCTTGTGCATCGGTGAGGTCGACAAGTCGACGCATATTTTCCGTTTCTCGTTCGGCGTCGGTAAGCCACGGGCTATTGTTGAGGCTGATGGTCTTCAGGTCGGCGTTTTTGTTGAGGTTGGAGGTCAACGAGTCTGCGTCGTGCCATTGCTTGATGGCGTCGGCAATCATCGGCGACGAACCTACGATGCCTTCCGCTACCGACGAGACGAAGAAGTTGCGCACTTGAGCCGATGCGGTTACGCTTTCGCTGACGAGCGAAGGCAGTGCCGCCACGCAATACCACGTCGGGTTGTCGCAGTATTCCAACGTGATTCTGCCTTTCGACACCTTGGGAAAGGCGAACGACACGCTTTGCTCGTTCTCGCGGATGTAGAAAGGCTTGGCTTCGACAACGGGAGTAGTTGCGGCAAGCACGGGAAGGAGATGTTGCTCGCCGTCGGCAAATTTCTCGGTAGCGGCTTTTATGCGGTAGCCCAAGCCGTCGATATTTGCCGTGATTTCGCCGTCGACAGCGATGTCGACAACCTGCGAAGCGACCGGCTCGAGAGAGACTGTGGCACTACGTGTGAGCAATGTTTTGCGCGTTGCGGCATCGAAGATTTCGATAGTCACTGTCGTTTCGATTGTTTCCGATGAGTTGTTCATCACCGTTGCCGGCAAGATTACGGCATCGCCGTGGCGCACAAAGCGCGGCAAGTTGGCTTGCACCATAACGGGCTTTGCCGCTGTGACGAGTTCTTTGATGGTTGCTTTGCGAAGGTCGGGTGTATAAGCCACTGCGCAGAATTGCCATTGCGTGTTGATGTTCGGCACGTCGAAGTCGATAGTCACCACGCCGTCGGAGTCGGTAATCAGCGAAGGCATAAAGAATGCCGTTTTGATGCTCGGGTCGCGATAGTTGAAGTTGTCGTCGGCAGCCTCTTCTGATTCTGCTGTTACACTATCTTCTGTTTTCGATGCCATCTTGCAGCTTCCCATATCCAACGACAATTCATCTTCTACACACTCTTCAAAATTATTTTCAGATAATGCGCCGACAGGTGCCGCACATGCCATACTATAAACAACCCTGCTCTTGAATCTTGTTTGTCCGAGTTGACGATTATACATATTGATATACGGGCGTAGGATTCTTGTCACTGCAAAATGTTTGGTGTCGAAACGGGCATACACCGTACGGGAACCTGCGTAATTTGGATTTTCGCTGTAAGGCGTCAGTTGTGCCATGTAGAAGCCGAATTCCGGGAAGTTGGGCACGATGCTGTTGAGCGCTGCGTCGTACATATATGCAATCATTGCGCCGGCGAGTCGTTGACGGTTGTTCTCTATGCGGAAGCGCCAGCGCTCGGGAGTCGACGGCGTGATGAAGTCGCGGAATGTTTCTTTGACGATACGCGTTTCGCCGAGCGTTTCGGCGGGTTTGACGTTGATTACGCATCGTTTCATATCGTGGTCGATGTAAGCCGACAGAGTGAGTTTAGCCGTTTTGTCGGCAGTAAGTTTGGGGCGTAGCACGATGGTGTTGCGACCAACGTCCGACAGATGGTTGCCCGATGCAAGTGTCTTGACGTCGTCTTCCAAGACGAAGAATACGCACGATGCGCTCGACGACTTATATTCTACTGTCAGCGTTCCGTCGGGAGCCACTTGAAGTTCGGAGGTTTCGACCCATATAGGCGTTTCGTAAGGAGGAATATCGTCGGCTGAGCGATAAACGACGAGTGTGGATGTACGCACCGTGGTGGTATCGTCGGCAAGCCATACTTTCAGCGTATATTTGCCGGAAGCCACGGCGCTAAGGTCGACGACGGGGCTGAGCGAAGAAAATTCGCCGCGAGCCACTTCGTTTTTCTCATCGGCATCGGTCAGTGTATATGCGCAACGTGCATCGACGGTACGCTCTTCGATATTGAGCACGTTGACATCGAGTTTCGTGGTCGTCGAAGCCTTGACAGAGGCGTCACTAAGCGACAAACCGAGTTTTGAACCGATGCAGACAGTTTCCGACATCGACTGCGTTTCGCCGGCGGGCGATGTCGCCTCGACGGTTATGCTGAAGCGACCGTATTTTTTTCCGTCGAGAATTGTCTGCGGCACGTCGACTGTCCACGTTCCGTCGACAGCGGTAGTCGCCGTTGTCGTGTAGGGCTTTCCTTCCGGTTCGTCCCATTCCCACCATAATCGGACGGGCGTGAACGTGCACTTCACCTTGGCATCGGCAACGGGAAATTGCGAGTAGGTAGCCACGCGACCTGCGCACTTTATGTCGTCGGTAGCGGCAAAATGCGATGCCTCGCGATTGAGCTCGACAAAGAATGTCGGTGCCTTGTATTCGCTGACGGTTATCGATTTCGTTTCGCTGTAGCCGGAGCCGAATACATGGATGTCGAACTCTCCGGTTATGCCATCGGTCGGAATCTTGAATTCTCCGACGATACGTCCCAACGAGTCGGTCGTAAGGTCGAGCGAGTCAACAGTCTCATAGTTGGTATCCTTAAGCCTAACTTGGAGATTGATGCCCGGCGTCAGACTTCCTCTACGGTCTTTAGTAGAATAAGCCACGGCGCTGAATTTGACGGTTTCGCCCGGGCGGTAGACAGCCAAATCGGTCACAATGTTTATGCTGTTATGCGTATGATTGTTGACATTGCTGTAATTGTTTCTATAGAACGACAAATTTGCGCTGCGGTCGTTGTTGAGTGTGGCGTAGCAATCGATGTGATAACTCTTGGAAAGGCTATCGTCGTGCACGATATAGCCAAAACGGTTGGTCTTTTGTAACGATTCATTCTTGTTATCGATGATGTGAATCGTGGCGCCCGCTACGGGATGCCCGTTGGGTGCGTTATAGACATATATACGCTTTTCGTTGTCGATGGTGCGACGCACCAACTCCAAGTTGGTCGAGCGAACTTGTGCATAATTATCAAAGTCGAGCCCGGAGATGCTCTTACCGCTCTTTGGGTCGTAGACTTCGATGATTAAGGCATAATTTCCAATGCCGAGGCCGGGAAACGTCACTTCTGTTTCGATTTCGTCGCCGGCACGGTAGTTCACCTTGTATTCTTTTGTTATAGTGGCAGATAGCCGACGTAGGCGTTTTACGATTTCATCTCTTTTCAGCCGTTCCGGAAAATCGGATATGTCGAAGGCTTTTACGATGACTTTGTCGGTGTTTGCAGCCGAAACGGTCAGCTTGAAGTCTTTGCCTGGCGTCACCATGTTGGGACTTTCAATGTCGGCACGCACTTGCTCATAGTCGGCAATAAAATTACGCAGATAGCCGATTCGCGGATAATTCGGATAAGCCTTTACTTGGTCTTTTGCCAATGGATAAAGTTTGTCGGCAGTCGGTTTGGCGTCGACGAGTTCTATCAGTGCTTCGGTAGAATACGGACTCGACTTGAAAGTGGCGTGGAGTTCGTAAAGAGCGTTGTTCCATTCTTGCGACCATTTTCCATAGAGTCGGTTGATGCGGCGTACTTCGGTTAAAATTGTCGGCGCGGCATCGCCTTTGTGTATGCTTAATAGCGTAGCATATATGTTCATCGTCAAAGCGGATGGCTCGCCGTTGCCGGGCAACTTGAATGTGGCGCAGCCGGCAATGTCGTTCATATTGCGGTAGAAAGCTGGGGCGAAGGTCAACTGTTGTTCCTCGAGGATATCGAGTGCGTGATGCGCCAACAGGTCGTAGAGCGTCGGGTAGAAGTCGCGGTTATAATTTTCCGGCGCGATTATGCTTTTGAATTCGTCGGCACTGAGTTGAGCAAGGCTTTCGTAGTCGCTGAGCGAGGTTTCGATGAGGCTGTTAATCTTGTTGTTGAAGTCGGCAATCGACCACTCGTTTCGGTCGGTGGGCAGAACGTCGGTTTGCTCGCGTTGAGTGATGTAATACTCGTTGTTGGAGCACATTGCTTTGTAGAGGTCAGCCTCAAACATAGTCAAAATCGAACGCGTTGACGTCTGCTTGGCTCCTGTGGCAAGGCTGTCGGTCTTGTCGATAAGTTCGGGAATATAGTCGTCGGAAATCGACGATTTGGCGAGAGAAAGGCGTACCATTCCGTCGATTAGTGCTTGGTCGTTGCCGCTAAGTTGTGCTTCGGCGATAATCTTTGTTGCTTCATCGGCTACGGTTTCCGGATAGGCGAAGTCGGGAGCTTTGGCAGAACCGGTTGCTATCGATGCCGCTGCAGCAAGGAGCGATGCTACTTTTTTCTTCATAGTTGTAATTGATTATATTCTATATTCTATTTAGATAGAAAATACTCAAAAGGTTTAGAGTTGACTGCTTAATAAATGTTAATCTGTCTTATTCATACCATTCCTACTACAAGAGCTAACTAACAACACCTTAGCGCAATGCTCACTCTTCCTCTTTAAAGGTAGGATTTACTACATTCTGCATTGTCATCACTGCGCTCACGCTAATGTATGCCGGTTAGCCCACGGAACAGAAAACAAATCAGAGTATAATCTTTCCACAACTTGTGGAAGAATTGCAATATGCTGGCTATAAAGACCATAGAATCGTTTTGCATAACGAATAGATGTTTCTGACAGGCCTTGTACATCGGGCATTTCATAACGTAAGTCATGACTCAATGTTGCGTAGAACTTACTACCATACTTATTATCCGCTTGCTTTTCTGTTATATCTTTACCAAGATACCAATAATAGCGAAGTAATTCTTTATTCACTTTAATAGCTGCCTTTATTTGACTGCTACGATAGCGTTTTACAAGTTCCTTGACCCAAATAACGTAATCTTTATCTAATATACCAATAGATTTAGAGCCTGTTTTCATAACAAAAGTTTGTAATACAGTTTAAAAATGAGTTCGTGGAGTTTGTATAATTTATCTATCCAGTCGGCGGCGCATAGCGATAGCGGTAGCCCACGACGTGATAAGTCCGACAACGGCGACGATGCCGAGTATCGTAAGCAGGTCGGCGGGCTCGATAACGACCGGATAGGTGTCGATAATCAGGTTTTTGGCATCTGTGCCCATCTTGACGAGTCCGTATTTGATTTGCAGGGCGCATAGACCTAAGCCGACAGCCACGCCGATGGCGGCGCCTACAATGGAGATGAGCCACCCTTCGGCAACGAAGATGCCCGACACAAGTCGGCGGTCGGCACCCATAGCGCGCAAGGCGGTGATGCTTTCGTCTTTTTCGGCAATGATGATAGCCAGTGTGCTGATGATGTTGAACGAGGCAATAACCAAAATAAAGCCAAGCAGCAAGAACGTCATCCACTTTTCAACGTTAATCATTTTGAACGACCGGCTGTGTTGCATAAGTCGGTCGTTAGCCACATATTTGTCGCCCAACGTGTCGGAAATGCGTCGGCGCACGCTTTCGACGTCGCCGTCGACGCCCAGTTCGATTGCGGTGGCTTGTGTGGGGTAGTCGAAGAGTTGGCGTGCAGCATCGAGCGACAGGAAGATGTAGTCGTTGTCGTATTCTTGTTGCTGCACTTCGAACGTGCCGGCAACGAACGTGCGGCAGCGGCGGAAGGAGGTCATCGGGTTGGCGGGATTGATGGCACCACGCCGCCGCGGTGCATAAATCTCGAGCGGGGCAAAATAGCCTGGCGCCGTGTTGAGCACCAACGAAACGCCGAGGCTGACCACCGACAGGTCGTCGCCGTCGAGACTGAGCAAGAAATCGCCATCGTCTTTTATCAGCGAGTCGATGGCTGTAAGTCGTTCGTAGTCGGGGGCAACGCCTTTGACTACGACGGGCATCTGACGACCGTCGTAGATAGCCAGCGCGCGACTTTCGATGGTCGGCGTTGCAAGTGTAACGCCGTCAATCTTGCGCAGCACGTCGATGAGGCTGTCGCTGTTTTCGATAACGCCTTCGGTGGCAACAACCTTAATCTGCGGGTCGAGCCGCGACAGTTTGTCGCCCACCAGTCCGGCGAAGCCGTTGAACACCGACAGCACGCACACCATCGCCATTGCTGTCACAGCCACCGCCGCAATCGATATGGCAGAGATGATATTGACAGCCGTGTGCGACTTTCGCGACACCAGGTAGCGAAGTGCGATTCTCAGAGGCAATCGGTAGTTCATTATTCCGAAATGTCTAATGCTTGTCGGCGAGCAGCGAGTCGATGTGGTCGATGTAGTCGAGCGAGTCGTCGATGAAGAACGTCAGTTCGGGCATCTTACGTAACTGATGGCGCACGATTTGTGCCAGTTCGTAGCGGATGGCGCGAGCGTTTGCGTTGATGTTTTTGAGAATTTCTTCGGCGCGTTCAGAAGGGAAGATGCTCAAGTAGCCGCGTGCCACGCTCAGGTCGGGCGAAACGCGCACGGCGCTCACCGATACGAGCACGCCTCCCATGGCTGCCGTCTGTCGACGAAATATCTCGCTCAACTCTTTTTGTAACAGTCGTGCGATTTTTGCTTGTCTTGTACTTTCCATAATTATTTGGTAATTGTTTTTGCAAAATTACACACAATCGACCAATAAACCAAACCGACTGCTATTCGGCGCTTTGATAGTCCAGCGGTGGGTCGAAGTAGCGCGACATCGATTTGAGATTCTCGCGGTAGCACGGTTCTGCAAAATCGACACCTTTGAAGAATTTTTTGTCGACGTCGCTTTGTGCCACTTTTTCCGGCGAGGTCATCAAAGCCTTGGTAGTGCCATCGACGGTTGCCGTGTAGAGGTTTTCGTTGTCGTTGATGCGCATGGTGAGCGTGCTGCCGGGCTTGACAACGAAGTCGGCGTCGGCGAGATTTTCCATGTCGAGGGTTATAGTGATTGCGCTTTTGCCGTTCCAGTCGAATGTGTAGGTGTCGGTGCCGTTGGTCGAAGCATAGCGGTAGCCGATGCGGTCGGAGCCGATGCAGACGGCGGTGTTGAGCGACTTAATGCGTCCGGGGATGCGCGGAGCGATTACCACCTTGCTGTTTAGCATGTCGGGACGTACGCCCAAGAACCATTGGCTCCACACGCGGATTTGCTCGGAGTTGCTCCACGACTGCAAGAACGTGCCGGTGAGGCGTGAGCGTGTCTGTCCGGGGCGCAACCAAGCGTCGGCACACTCCGACAGGCTGCCTATGGCGCCGTGGCGCAAAGCCTGGCGATTCATGTTTTGGAAGAGTCGATATGCTTTGTCTTTTTGCCCGAATTCAATCATACGCTGCATCGCCATACCGTTCTGCCAAAGCCAAACCGTGCCGTTATGGTATGCGTCGTCTTTGTGATAGCGGTGCCACTGTTCGTGGTAGGGGTGGAATGCGTCGTCCATTTGGTCGAGCGAGCCGACGCCCCAAGGATAAACGAGATGCGACCAGGTTGTGCGAATGTCGGCGCGGCATACGTCGGCGTTGTCGACAAGGTCGTAGGTATACATCGTGTTGGGACGAATCTGTGCGTCGCGCGAGCCGTCGGCATTGAGGTGGTCGGTAATCACGCCGTCGGCAATAAACATACGTTGGAAATTCGTCTTGAGACGTTCGGCGGCTTCCGACCAACGGCGAGCGTCGTCGGCCTTGCCAATCAACGAAGCCAAGCGAGCGGCGCAGACGAGTTGGTTGTACCAAAGCGCTTGAATGTCGGAAGCGCGGTTGCCACGCGGCGAGCACGGGCGCATACCTTGACGCTTGGCGTCCATCCACGTGTCGGCGTCGGCGTGGGTAAGGAAGCCGTAGTCGTCGACATATTTTGCAAACGGTGCGTCGGTGGCGATTTTTACCTTGTTATAGATTGCTTTGACGAATGCTTTGTCGCCGGTGTAGCAAAGGTAGTCGTAGACTTGCATCACAAACCGCGGCGTGCCGTCGGTAGTGTTGTAGAGAATTCCTTCGAGGTTGAGACGGTTAGGCACGCGGCCGTATGTTTCCGATTTCGGGTCGACATCCATATATTTTGCAAACGATTCGAGGATATTTTTTGCCACGTCGAATTGGCCCGTGCAGAGGATTGTGCCCGGCATGGAAATAAACATGTCGCGTCCCCAGAAGTCGGTAAACCAAGGGAAACCGGCATAGATGCCCCATCCGCCGTGCTGTTGCGTTACGAGTTCGTCGGCGGTAAGGATAATCCAAGCGAGTGCTTTGTTGTTGTCGACAGCGTTGCGGTCGACGAGTTGCTGCATGCGGTCGCGGCGAAGGGTGAGCCATTCGGCTTTGCTTGTGCGTGCATTGCTCAGTAGTGCCGGCGTTTGTCCTTTGGGAGCGTAGACGGCAACGAAACCGCCGGAGGTGGCTGCTGCGCTTACAATCTTGCCGTCGACTGTTACGGCAGTGCCGTCGAGCGTGGAAAGACGAACTTCGCCGCCTCGCGATTCGCGGGGAGTGAGCAGAGCGTCGCCGTCGGCGGCTGTCGGCTCCGAAATCATATCGCCGAGGAGCGAAATGCCGATGCGCTCGACGCCTTTATCGGCTTTTATGTCGAAATAGATAACTTTTTGGTAGTCGACGAGCGACATAGTAACAATGATTTTCGCGTCGTTGTGTTTATGGCGGAACACGATGCGGTTTGGATAAGCATCGCAGCGTGCATCGCTACGCAGTAGCTGAGTGCCGTCGGCATAGATGGCGAAGTCGGCAAAGATGCGGTGTGCTTCGATGTTCCATCCGGCATAGTATTCCGAGAAGTTGTCGGTGGCTGTTTTGCCGTAGAAAAATCCTGCGGCTTTGTCGCTGAAGGAGTATTCACGGTCGGATGTTGCACGAATCATCAGGTCGTCAATCGACGTTGCGGCATGCACGGAGAGTATGCAGCCGAGAGCAGCAAGAGTAATCAGTTTTTTCATAGGTGTATTGGTTTTTTTATGGTTTTTTGTAGATTATAGTCAGTCCGTCGCGAATTGGCAGAATGACCTTTTCGACGCGCGTGTCGGCGGCAACGAGGTCGTTGAAGTTTAGAATTCCGGCGGTTTGTGCATCGAGATGCTTGCCGTAGTCGACCACCTTGCCGTCCCAGAGGGTGTTGTCGGCAATGATGTATCCACCCGGGGCAACGCGGTCGAACACGAGATTGTAGTAGTCGACGTAGTGGCGCTTGTTAGCGTCGACAAACACCAAATCGAACGTCATGTCGAGGGCGGGGACAACCGTAGCGGCGTCGCCAATGTGCAGATGTATGCGGTCGGCGTAGGGTGACGAAAGGAATCGCCGGCGGATGAAGTCTTCGAGTTCGTCGTCGATTTCCACGGTGTGGATTTCGCCGTCGATGAGTCCTTCCGCCATGGCGAGTGCCGAGTAGCCGGTAAAAGTGCCCAGTTCGAGAATTCGTTGTGGCTTAATCATTCGGACAAGCATCTTCAAGAGTTTGCCCTGCAGATGCCCGGAGCACATCCGCGGACGCAGATGATAGACGTGCGTGTCGCGGTTGAGTCGCTTGAGCAGGTCGCTTTCGGGGTCGATGTGCGAAAGTATGTAGTCTTCGAGTTGTTCGGTCATCGCTTAAGGTCCTTCAATGCTTGAATTCCAAGGTTGTACACATTGGTTCCGAAACCGATAATGATGCCCGTACAAGCCTCCGAAAGGAACGAGTGACGGCGAAATTCTTCGCGGGTATGCACATTGGAAATGTGCACTTCTACCACCGGCACACGGATTGCACGGATTGCGTCGGCAATAGCTACCGACGTGTGGGTATAGGCTCCGGCGTTGATGACGATGCCGTCGCAGCCCTCAAAGCCGTTGGCATGAAGCGTGTCGATGATGTCGCCTTCGTGGTTGCTTTGGTAGTAGTCGATTGTCACGTCGCTGTGGCGGCTGCGTACGTCGGCGAGCACTTCGTCGAACGAACTGTTGCCGTAGATGCCCGGCTCGCGGCGTCCGAGTAGGTTCAAATTTGGTCCGTTGATGATTAAATATCTCATTATTTTGTCTGTTTTTCTGCAAATTTAGAAAAACTATCAGAGAGTAGCAAGTTTTTGTCGAAAGAGAGGAGCGCAGACATCGCATCACTCGCCGAACATCGAAAAATAAGAAAATAAAATGCGCCAAAAATTTAAAAATAAGAAAATAGAAACGGCAAAAAGTTGCAAAATAAGAAAATAGAAATCGCGAAAAGTTGCAAAATAAGAAAATAGATATTACTTTTGTGGCAGTTAATCAGCGCATTATGACAATATCGGATTTTGTGGCCGTATTATACGACCAAAGAGATGAGGTTAGAGCCTTGATGGCGACGCCTCTATGCTCCCGCGCCGAAGAGAAGGAATTAGAACTTTCTTCGCCGTTGGCACAGGTTGTTATTGGTGTACGCCGTAGTGGCAAGTCGACTCTTTGTTTGAAATTTTTGAACGAGCGAGGTATCGACTTTGCTTATGTAAACTTTGATGATGACCGCTTGCACAATGTTGTAACAGAGGACCTTAACAATATCCTTAACGCATTGTATCAAGTCTATGGAGATTTTAAATATCTATTCATCGACGAGATTCAAAATGTGGAGGGCTGGCAATTGTTTGTCAACCGATTGCTGCGGCAACGGCTTCACATTTTCATTACCGGGTCGAATTCGAAGTTGCTTAGCAACGAACTTACTACGCATCTCACAGGTCGACACATACGCATTGAGATGTTTCCTTTCTCTTTTGCGGAATACTGTTCCGCAACGGGTGTCGACACCCAATCGCTGACCACCAAAGCCGATGCTCTCCGTCAAAAAGCACTCGGTGATTTTCTTCTCGATGGAGGATTTCCGGAATTGTTGCACACCACGCGCAAACGCCCGTACATCGACACTCTGCTGAACGCAATCATTAAAGACGATATTGCCAAGCGTTTCAAAGTGCGACATGTCGATGTGTTGGCAAATCTTGCCAACCATCTTGCCGACAATTTCTGCCAAGAGTTTCGCCCCAAAGAAGTTGCCGAGGCTTTCGGTGTGTCTGCTCCCACTATATCAACCTACTATTCTTACTTAAAAGAGGCATTCTTGCTTTTAGGTATCCACAAATTTTCTTACAAGAGTCGCGAACGAATTAGAAACGAGAAAGTTTATGTGGTCGACACTGCTTTTGTTCAGCATCGCGACAACACGTTTTCGACGCAAAACCTTGGATGGCGCTTGGAAAATATAATCTACATCGAGTTGCTGCGCCGTTGCCGTCCACAATTTATTGATGTATTCTATTATCGGTGCGCTCAGTGGGAGGTGGATTTTGTTGTAGCACAAGGCGGTAGAGTAGTTTCGCTTCTGCAAGTCTGCTACAACGTCTCAGTTGAAAAGACTCTCAACCGCGAGTTGCGCGGCTTGGTGAAAGCCTCAGAGAAATTCGGGTGCGATGATTTGACACTCATCACTGCCGACCAAACCGACACTATAAACAAAGCCGGCAAGACCATACACATAGTAAAAGCCACCGACTGGTTGCTTCAGCAAAACCGTTAAAATTTCTCTTCCGCTCTTGTCTTTCTACATTTTGCGGTTCGGATGAAATTTGCTAAGTTTGTAAGCGAAAATCCGCGACCACACGGAAACGACTATATTAAATGGAAAAGATTGACAACATCGACGACGTATTAATCAGATTCAACGCCTTTATGATATTCGAAAAAGGTCTGTCGAAAAATACAGTCGAAGGATACGACGACGACGTTGCGAAACTGTTGCGCTACGCCGCCGCGACGGGCAAGAGTGTCGAAAGCGTCGGGCTCGACGACTTGCACGACTTCCTGGCTGCTCTCCACGACGTGGGCATCTCGCCCCGCTCGCAAGCACGCATCGTGTCGGGAATTCGCGCTTTTTTTCATTACCTCAAGGTGGAAGGCTACATCGACAATAACCCGGCACGGCTACTCGAACTGCCCAAAATCGGGCGACGTCTGCCTGACGTGCTCACCACCGACGAAATCGATGCCATTGAGGCGCAGTGCGACACGTCGACCTACGATGGTTGCCGCAATCGTGCTATGATTGAAACCGCCTACAGTTGCGGGTTGCGCGTCAGCGAACTCGTTTCGCTTAAGATTTCCAACCTATACATCGAAGAAGAATATATCATCGTCGAGGGAAAAGGGCAAAAGCAGCGTATGGTGCCAATCTCGGCAAGTGCCATCGATGCCATCAAAGCCTGGATGGAACGCCGTGGCGATAAAGGCATAAAGAACGACGACCGCGATACGCTCTTCTTGAACCGTATGGGCGGAAAAATGTCGCGCGTGATGGTGTTTTACGTCATCAAAGACTTGTGCGCACGCTGCAACATTATGAAAAATATCAGCCCGCACACGTTGCGCCATTCTTTCGCCACGCATCTGCTCGAAGGCGGTGCAAACCTTCGCGCTATCCAACAAATGCTCGGTCACGAAAGTATCACAACAACCGAAATCTATGTCCACATCGACCGCTCATTCCTTCGCGAAGAGATTCTCAAGTATCACCCGAGGAATAGGTAAGAGTGAAGAGGTAAGAGGTAAGAGTTAAGAGTGGGACTTTCTTAGTCTATGTCGTTTTTGCATATCGGTGGCTTGCAGGCTGCGTAATTTTGTCTCAAAAATTGCCAAGAAACTCAAAAATGAATAACTACCATGAAACACTACACTGAAGAAGAAATGCTCAACGAGTGGAAAATTCGCAACCACTACATGCCTATGCGGAGAGATTGCGTCGTGGAACGCAGCGACGGCGTCGACCTTGACGCGCTTCTGTTGCGTCAAATTGAAACGGCTTATGCGCGTTTGCTGCGAGAGGCGCCTGTCGATTGTCTCCCGGTGGAAGACGTTGCCGATGAGTGTGCAACGACGGTCAACGACGATTTGTCGGTAGTCATCATGCTACCCGAGCGCGCCGCGCGTTTTGTAGAAGTGCGCCTAAAGGGTTGGAGCCGCGCGGTTACACAGATGACGCCTGCCGACTCGGCACTTGCTCGTCTGCAAGAGAATCGCTTTCTGCACGGCGGTCCGGCGTGTCCGGTGTGCGTCGAAGGTGTTCGCTCGGTGATAGCCTACACGGCGCCGACGGCTGACGTGCGTCTCGACTGTGTGCTCGCTGTGGCGCGCCCTGCCGATGGCGGTTATGCGCTCGACGAATCGGCTTGGCACGTTTTGCTCGACTATGCTAAAAACGCTGACGAGTGATAGAAAAAGTTGGATTTGTTCGATAATTGACGTATTTTTGCGTCATGATTCTCAACAGCCTGTCAATACTCAACTATAAGAATATCGCAGAGGCAAGTCTTTCCTTTTCGGATAAGGTAAACTGCTTTCTGGGCAATAATGGCATGGGCAAAACCAACTTGCTCGATGCCATTTACTATTTGAGTAACTGCAAAAGTGCTCTGTCGGCGAGCGACTCCACGACGATACGTTTCGGCGAGGATGCGATGCTTCTGCAGGGCAACTATACACGGTTGGGTAAAAAAGAGGTGGTGGCATGCGCTATCCAAGCGGGACGCAAAAAGATGAAGCGCAACGGCAAGGAGTATAAGCGGTTGAGCGAGCATATCGGGCTTCTGCCGCTTGTGTTGGTGTCGCCGCAAGATTGGGATATGATTGTCGGCGGTAGCGAAAGTCGCCGACGGCTAATCGACCGAATAATTTCGCAGGCCAACCATGAATATCTCGACGCTTTGATACGTTACAACCGCGCTCTGGAGCAGCGCAACTCGATGCTCAAGCAGGGCTATAGCGACCCGTTGCTCTACGAGTCGGTCGATGCCTACATCGTCGAAGCCGCCAACGAAATCTATGAGGGTCGCCGTCGTTGGATTGACCAATTTACGCCGGTGTTTATGCAATTCTACAATGCTATCGGAGGCAACAACGAAACCGTAAGCCTTGACTATCGCAGCGAACTCAACGATGCGCCGGCAGAGAAAATCCTGGCAGCCAATTTCGAGCGCGACCGTGCGCTGGGCTTTACCTCGGGTGGGGTGCATCGCGACGACATCGAACTGATGCTCGGCAATGCGTTGATGCGCAAAACCGGCTCGCAGGGGCAGTGCAAAACCTATACGATAGCGCTGCGGCTGGCGCAATTCGACTTTCTGCGGTCGCAGTCGAGCGTTACGCCGCTACTGTTGCTCGACGATATCTTCGACAAACTCGACTCCGAGCGAGTGGCAAACATTATGCGAATCGTGTCGTCGCCGACGTTCGGGCAAATCTTTATCTCCGACACCAATCGTCAACACATCGACGAAACGATTGCCGCCATCGGCTCCGACTACCGAATATTTTCAGTGGCGTCAGGCTCGGTCGAAGAATCAAGCTGCTCGGCGGGTTCTTCTGATGAGAGCTTGGGTTTGAAATAGTCGCCGTATTTTGCCAAACTATTTTCGAGCGAGGTGCGAACCATGGTGCGCAACTGCGGCGGTCCGACCACTTCGACCTTGTCGCCCATCGACATTATCTGCTGCTGGAAGTCGTAAGTAAGGTGTAATTTATAGGTAAAAATCGAGTAACCGTCGCAGATTTGCTCTTGTTGCGAACTGTGAAGCGGCAGTGCGCGCAGATACTTTGCTTGCGTAGCTTCCACCTTGAGCAAGACGTACTGAGCGTTGCCGCGGCTCGTTGTGATGCCGTAACAATCTTTGAAAAACTCGTGGACGTCGATGTCGGGCATTGTGAACGGACGGTCGAGAATGGTCACAATCTTGACGCGGTCGAGCGAATATGTCTTGATTTTGTGGTCGGAGTTGTTGTAGCCAATCACGTACCAGCGTTGGCGGAACAGCCGTAAGAAATAGGGCTCCAAAACGATTTTCTTGCGCGATTTGCCCACCTCGAACGGTTGGTAATGAAACTCGATGCACAGCGACTTCTTCATGGCGTTGATAATCGTCGGCAGAAATTGTCGCGCAGAAGGCACGTCTTCGACCATAATACGGTTTGCCACGTCGGCGGCATCGGTAAGCATATTATTGACCGACATAGAGTTGATGAGCCAATCGCCCAGGTCGGTGCCTCCGGTTTCGTTCTCGATATAATATTCGAATGTCGACGAATTGTAGCCGATGCGGATGCCGAAAAGTTCTTCGATAGCCTCGCGGTAGTTGTAGAAGGTGCGTCGCCGCATCTTTTGTCCGTTGCCGTAGGGCGAAGTCGCCCACAATTCACTGATTTCGCCGCGCGTAATGCGCCCGTATCGCTGAATCGTTTCGAGTAGCCAAATGTATTTCGTCAGCAGATTGTTTGCCATGGGTTAGTCTTTTTTTATGAGCATACAGAGACCTAGAACGGTTACTAATGCGTTGATTATCAGTAGTTCAAAGCTTATTTGATAGCCGCCGAACCATTGTTCGCTGTTTTGTTGGAGCACGAAGCAGATGAGCGGCGAAACCACGCAAACCACAGGCACGAGGCGGTCGCGCACCTTCCGGCGGCACGCCAGTCCGAAGATGAACATACCCAAAATCGGTCCGTAGGTGTAGGCGGCAAGGCTGTAGACGGCGTTGATTGCACTGTCGTTGTTGAGGTAGTAGAACACGATAATCACAGCCACCATGCAGACCGACATCCCCACGTGCACCATTTTGCGCGTACGCGTCAACCGAGCATCGTCGCCGTGCTTGTCGGCTTGCAGAATGTCGACCGTAAACGACGTTGTCAGAGCTGTCAACGCACTTCCGGCAGCGCTGTACGCCGCCGCTATGAGTCCGATGATAAACATCACGCCGATAAATATCGGGAAACCGTTGCTCCATGCCACGTTGCCGAACACGGCATCGCCGACAGGCTTGCCGTCTTTCATCGGAAGGTTGTCGCCCGAGTACATATACAGCAACGTTCCAAGAACCAAAAACAGTCCGATGATGAAGATTTGAATACCCGAACTTACTATCATATTTTTCTGCGACTCGCGGTAGTTTTTGCAACTGAGCGTGCGCTGCATAAGGTCTTGGTCGAGTCCCGTTGTGGCGATAACCATAAATATACCGGCAATGAATTGCTTCCAGAAGTATTTGCCGTCGTTGGGGTCGTCGAAGAAGAAAATGCGACTTGTGTGGTCGGCGGCAATGGCGCTTGGCAGTTCGCCGATGCCAAGGTTAAGGCTCTTGGCTATGTAGACGATGCAGCACACCACAGAAATCACCAGGCAGAACGTCTTGAGCGAATCTGTCCAAATGAGCGACTTCACGCCGCCTTGGAAGGAGTAGAGCCAAATGAGAGCCACCGTCAGCACCACGTTGACTTCGAACGGCATGCCGAGCGGCTCAAATACCAACGTCTGCAGCACGACGCACACCACAAAGAAGCGCACGGATGCGCCAAGCATCTTCGACACGAAGAAAAACCATGCGCCGGTCTTGTACGACCCCACACCGAAACGGTTTTCAAGGTAGCCGTAGATGCTTACCAGGTTCATTTTGTAGAACATCGGGATGAGCACCAGCGCCACGATGAGCGACCCGACAAAGAATCCGAGCACCATCTGCATATATGAGTACGACCCGGCATACACCGCTCCCGGCACAGAGATGAATGTCACTCCCGAGATGCTTGCGCCAATCATTGCGATTGCCACCATATACCACGGCGACTTGCGGTTGCCCGTAAAAAATCCGGCATTGTCGGCCTTACGTCCGGTTATCCACGAGATGATAAAAAGTAGCAAAAAGTAGAACGCTATTGTGGCAAGCACAATCCATGCTGTTGTCATAATGTTATGGTTTTTTTGAGGTTGTTATTCTTGGTAAAGTAAATATTTGCGACGCTGTTGCTTGAATTTTGCGACGTCGTCAGCCCACGACGCTTTTATCTCTTCGGCACTCTTGCCCGCTTCAATCATCTTGCGGATGTTGCCGTTGCCGATGAGTTTTTCGAAGAACGGGCGGAAGAAGTAGTCATCCATATTAAGGTTACGATAAGCGTCGATGACATATTCAAGGTTGATTCCGCGAGCAATGACTTGCTCGGGGTCGAGCGACGAGAGGTCGACGCCGTGGCAGAGCCTATTGAGTTGAGGCGGGTTTTTTGCACCCGGGCGACTGCGCGGCGTAAACGAGTAGGAGTAGCCTTTCATGTTCGGATGTCCGTACACTTGGAACGGCTTGTCGGTGCCGCGACCGAGGCTCACTGGAGTGGCTTCGAAATAGCACGTCGACGGATAGAGGTAAATCGAAAGCATATTCGGCAAGTTGGGCGACGGCGCTACGGGAAGTGTGTAGCGGCTTTGGTGGGTGTAGCCTTTGCAGCGAATCACCGTCAAGTTGACGCGGCGACCTTCTTTGAGCCAACCTTCGCCGTTTGCCATGTTGGCAATTTCGCCCATTGTGAGCCCGTGAACAACGGGGATGGGCAGCCGACCCACGCCCGACTCATACTTCATGTCGAGAATTGGTCCGTCGACATACATGCCATTGGGATTCGGGCGGTCGAGCACCATAAAATCCTTGCCGTAGCGAGCCGCGGCATTCATTAGGTCAATCATCGTGCAGTAGTAGGTGTAGAACCGCAACCCGACGTCTTGGATGTCGACAACGAGGATGTCGAATTTGTCAATTACTTCCTTTTTTGGCATCCGCGACTTGCCGTCGTAGAGCGATGCAATGGGTATTCCTGTCTTGCTGTCGACACTGCTCGACACGTGTTCGCCGGCGTCGGCATTGCCTCTGAAGCCGTGCTCCGGCGAGAATATGGTGGTCACTTTGATGCCGTGGCGAAGCATTACGTCGAGCGTATGCTCTTTACCTACCAGCCCCGTGTGGTTGCTCAGCAGAGCCACGCGCTTGCCGGCAAGCAGCGGCACATATTCGTCGACACATTCCGCACCGACTTTGATTGCTGAACTTGCCGCGAAGCCGACGGCTGTGACGATTAATAGTATTAGATAGCGTAGATGTTTCATAATTAATGGTTTATGCGGTTTGTTGGTGTGCTGATGTTGTTGGTGGGTTTATTTTAATCCTATCGAACGAGCAATGCCGGTGTAGGTCAGCGTGATGCCAATCTGTATGCCCGACGGCTTGTCGACGAGGCTTGTGTATCTTTGGTTGATGATATACGGCGACAGTCGCAGCGACGACGTGTACTGTTCGCGGTGTCCGGATATGAACGATGGATTGTCGCTAACTACCGAATGGAAGTGCCAATCGAAGTCGATTCCCGCCATAACGTTGAAGTTGTGTATCTTGTTGCGGCGTATTTCCGAATCGATTTTATACTCTATCTCGGGGTTGTTATCCGGGTTATCGGGATTTTTTACATAGTCGGCAACATCCCAGGCGTAGTTGGTCCATCCGCCGCCTACGTGTGGCGTTATCGAAAACTTCTTGGTGTCGACAACGCGGTAGCCCAACGAAATGCCGCCGCTGAGTTGGTTGAGATACTTATTGACCGCCCATTCGCGGCGCGACGGGTCGACCGGGCGATTGGGGTCGACGTAGATTTCGCGACGCACGTCGACTAAGTCGGGTTGCCCGTAGGAGATGTCGGCTTTCAGCATAAAGCGCTTATATCCGGCGGTCAAGCCGATGTTGAAGAGCCACGAGCTTTTGAAGATGTCGGCAATTTCGCCGGTGGGAATAAGTGTTCCGGTGCCGATAAACCAACCGTAACTGAAGTTGCCGTATTTGAGTTCGGCAACCTGAGGCAGATAGAATTCCTCAAGGCTTTTGCGCATGTAGTATTCCTCTTCTTGCAGGCGGTTGTCGTTGCTTCCGTTGACGGTTCGTCGCGCCAGGTCGGCGATTTTCTCGTCGTAGAGTCGCTGATAGTGCTTTAGGCGAGTGTCGGTTTCGAGACCTTCAACGCCGGCATTGAGTTCGGCTTGCAAGCGCCGACGCATCAATTCGAGCAGGTCGAATTGCAATTGATGATAGCGCAACATCTGCGGCGTGGCGCACGAGTCAATGGCATACGACATGTCTTTGAGCATCACCGCCTTTGCTGTTGCCGTAAGGCGTGCGACCGCCGACGGTCGCAGGTTGTCGGCGGGCTCTTGCACGGTTTTCACTTGTAGCACGCCTTTAAAAAATGTTGGCGTAGTTACAACCACTGGTTCGCCAGCAAAGTCGCTCCAACGTAGAGCGCCCTCGTCCCATGTCCGCGTGTTGGCTGCTTGTATGGCAAATGCCGCCAAAACGCTCACTATCAACAATAATCGGCGCATAATATCTATTGGCTGTTTTGTGTTCAAAAATGCTCTTACTCGTTCAACCCCTCAAGCAAGCGCTTGAGCACGACGGTAGCCGAGATTTCGCGGTTGGCTGCCTCGGGAATGACAATCGAGCGGTCGCTTTCGATTACGTCGTCGCTGACAATCATGTTGCGTCGCACCGGCAAGCAGTGCATAAAGTAGGCGTTGTCGGTCAGCGCCATCTTTTCGGTGGTAATGGTCCACGAGCGGTCTTTGCTGAGCACTTTGCCGTAGTTGGGGTCGGCATAAGCCGCCCAGTTTTTGGCGTAGACGAAGTCGGCACCGCGCAGCGCTTCGTCTTGGTCGTAGATGATAGGCACTCCGGCGGTGAATTGTTCGTCGAGTTCGTAGCCGTGAGGATGAGTGATGACGAAATCGTAGTCGGCGGCGCGCATCCATTCGGCAAACGAGTTGGGCACGGCTTGCGGCAGTGCACGCGGATGTGGCGCCCACGTCAGCACGACCTTCGGACGCTCTTTTGTCTTATATTCTTCGATGGTTATCAAGTCGGCAAAACTCTGCAACGGGTGGCGTGTTGCCGCCTCCATGCTGAATACGGGACGTCCCGAATATTTAATGAATTGGTTGAGGATTTTTTCGGAGTAGTCGTCCTCTTTGCTCTCGAAGCGCGCAAACGAGCGCACGCCGATGATGTCGCAGTAGCAGCCCATCACGGGAATTGCCTCTAACAGGTGCTCCGGGCAGTCGCCGTCCATAATCACGCCGCGCTCGGTCTCGAGCTTCCATGCTCCTTGGTTGACGTCGAGCACTATTACGTTCATTCCCAGATTCATAGCAGCCTTTTGCGTGCTCAGACGCGTACGCAGCGACGAGTTGAAAAACAGCATCAACAGCGTCTTGTCGGTGCCAAGGTGTTTGTATGCAAAACGGTCTTTCTTGATGGTAAGCGCCTCGGCTACTGCTGCGCCCAAGTCGCCTATATCGTTGACGGTAGTAAATTGTTTCATAGCCTTTATTATTTGTTTTATGCAAATATAAGCATTATTCCTAAATAATCGTTATATTTGTCGAAACTTTAAAGCACATTAAAGAAAGATTATAATTTGCTCAGGCAAATCTAAAACCTGTCATTTTGGATTTGCTTTTTCGCTTAAGTTGCATTATATTTGCAACAGAATTGTGTCGGATATGAGTTAGTTGTGCTCCGCCAGGCGTGCAGTTGGCATTTGAAGCCACATTCTATGCTTTTTTTAATATTCAGACCATGCAGTACTCTTTTTTAGACTTTCTTACGCTAATTGGCGCAGTAGGCCTATTCCTTTACGGAATGAAGGTTATGAGCGAAGGCCTGCAGAAAGTAGCCGGCGACCGCCTACGTTCGATAATGTCGGCTATGACAAAAAATCGCTTTGCCGGGCTCATAACAGGTATTCTTATCACCGCTCTCATCCAAAGTTCGTCAGCCTCGACCGTTATGGTCGTCAGTTTCGTCAACGCCGGACTGATGTCGCTTGCCGACTCAATGGCTGTCATTATGGGTGCAAACGTCGGCACAACTTTCACGGCTTGGATTATCGCCGTGTTCGGACAAGTGAAAATCGACGTATTTATGCTACCGCTTATCGGCATCGCAACGTGCTTCCTTTTCTCCAAGAAAAGCAGTCACAAGTCGATTGCCGAATTTTTTATCGGTTTTGCCTTGCTCTTTATCGGACTCGGCTACATCAGCGATAACGTCCCCGAACTCGACGAAAATGCCCTCGAATTCCTGCGCAGCTACACCGACATGGGATTCCTCACCATTCTGCTCTTTGCCGTTGTCGGTATCGTTATTACAATGATAATCCAATCGTCGGCAGCCGCTTTCGCCATCATTATGGTGATGTGCCTAAAAGGCTGGATAGGCTTCGACATCGCTTGTGCCATGGTGCTCGGTAGTAATATCGGTACGACCATCACCCCGATTATCGCCTCGCTGAGCGCAAACGACGCCGCCAAGAAAGCCGCTTTCGGGCACTTGCTGTTCAACTGTATCGGTATGGTCTGGGCGCTGGCGCTAATCTACCCCTTGATTAACGTCGTGTCGGCTATCAGTGAATTTTTCGGCATCGGCGACCCGCGTAACGGCGACGGTTCTACTATTACCCTCGCTCTTTCAATTTTCCACACCATTTTCAACGTGGTCAACGTCTGCATTCTAATTTGGTTTACTAAATATTTCGTCGTGGTGGCAAACTTCTTCTTCAAACCGAAGAAACACCACGAGGACGACGAATTCCAACTCAAATACATCTCCAGCCGCATCGTCAGTGCTGCCGAAGTTAACATCACGCTGGCTCAACGCGAAATCGTGGTCTACGCCGAGCGCGTTAACCGTATGTTCGGTATGGTTAAAACAATGCTCCACACTAAGCCCGATTCCGAAGAATTCAACAAAATCTACTCGCGTATCGGTAAATATGAAGAAATTTCCGACCGCATGGAAATCGAAATTGCCAACTTCCTTAACAAGGTTATCGACGGCAGACTCAGTTACGAAGGTAAACTTCGAATTTCCGCAATGTTGAACATCGTCAGCGAAATCGAAAGCATCGGCGACAGTTGTAACAACCTTGCACGCACGATGGTTCGCCAACACGAAGCAAAAGTGGTGTTCAACAAAATGATTGTCGAAAACATCGAAACCATGTTCAAATATGTTTCCGAATCGCTCGAAAATATGCTTCTCATCCTTCGCGACATCGAGAACGCTTCCGACAAAGACATTATGAACAGTTACAACAAAGAGCGTGAAATCAACAACTATCGTAACGCTCTGCGCAGTGAAAACGTCGAAAACATCAACCAAAGAACTTATCCATACGAAGAGGGTATCTACTATATGGACCTCATTTGCGAGAGCGAAAAACTCGGCGACTACGTTGTTAATGTCATCGACGGCGTAAAATCGCAAAACGAAGAAGTAGTGAGCAAATAATCTTCATCATTCTCACAACGAAGGCTGCACCTCAATTTTTTGTTGGCGCAGCCTTTCGTTTTTATCATGGCAACGAGGCGCTTGGAGCGCGCTCTATCGCTCGAGCGAGTCAATCAATTTCTTCAAGTGGGGAGTGGGTCGCAGTGCGTGAGCGCGGCTAAGATATTGGCGTGCACTGTCGGCGGCATTGACCGTTGGCGGTGCGTCGTGCAAATCGCCCCGAGAGAGTTGGCGGTAGTATACGCCCAAGTTGATGCAAGCGTCGACCGCCGTCGAATCGACAGCGATAATAGCCCGATAGGTAGCCATAGCATCGTCGTAGCGACTCTGAAGCATCAGCCCGCGTGCGCGTATTGCCAGCGCTTCGACGTCGTCGTCGCGTATGCGTAACAGCGTGTCGGCATATTCGACCATCTTCGGCGCGTTGTTGCGCGAATCGTAGTATTCCGACAAGCGCACGTTGATGCTTCGGCGCAGCCACGGTTGACATTCCTTGATGGTCAAAAGCAGGCGTTCGTAAATCTCGGGATGACACAGCGAATAGGCGTCTTTCTTGACAAGCGCAAAAATTTCGACAAGAGCAATGCCCGCCGACTGCGACTGCTCGACTACGGCAATCTGCTCGTCGCTGCGGCCGAGCATTCCCGAAACCACAATGCTGCGAGCATAGACCCGGACATCGTCGCTCCGCTCGGCAAGCATCAGTTCGTACATCGCTGCGGCGCTTTCCCATTCGCCGAACGTGTAGAAGCGCTCCGCACGAGTGGCAAGCGTTGCGTAGGGTGTTGCACTCATCAACCCAATCGCCGCTGCAAAAAACGTCAAAATGACACCTAAATATGAAATTTTTATGCGTTTACTCATTTTTAAAACCACAAAAATTTGTTTTCTAAGGCAAAGTAAGTAAATTTGTCAAAGAGAATCAAACAAAGCATCAAAAAAATGAGGACAAACTATAAACGAATCTTGCTCAAACTTAGCGGCGAATCGCTCATGGGCAGCCAAGGTTACGGCATTGACCCGCAACGCGTTAAGGACTATGCCGAAGAAATCCGCGACATAGCCCGTTCGGGCATCGAAATAGCCATCGTTATCGGCGGCGGCAACATCTTCCGCGGGCTCGCCGGTGCGGCTCGCGGCGTCGACCGCGTCAAAGGTGACCAAATGGGTATGCTTGCCACGGTTATCAATTCGCTGGCGCTCGCTTCCGCTCTCGAAACTGCCGGACAGCCGGCGCAGGTGTTCACCGCCGTCAACATGTTCCCCATCGGCGAATATTATAGCAAATGGCGCGCCATCGACGCTATGAAGCAAGGCAAAATTGCAATCATTTCGTGCGGAACAGGTAGCCCGTATTTCACCACCGACACAGGCTCTGCACTCCACGGCATCGAGGTTGAGGCTGACGTTATGCTCAAAGGAACTCGCGTCGACGGTATCTACACCGCCGACCCCGAAAAAGACCCCTCGGCGACGAAATTTGACGAAATCTCTTACGACGAGATTCTCGCACGTGGTTTGAAAGTGATGGACCTTACGGCTACCGTGATGTGCAAAGAAAACCATCTGCCAATTATCGTCTTCGATATGGACACTCGCGGCAACCTTACACGCGTGATGGCCGGCGAAAATATCGGCACTTTAGTTTATTAATTTACGATAATAATTAACTTAAAAATACAACACTATGGACGACGTAAAAAACTATATCGAACCGGCAGAAGAGAAAATGATTCTCGCGGTCGATTACCTTGAAGAAACCTTGGCTCGCATCCGTGCAGGCAAGGCGAATGTTAAGATTCTTGACGGCATCAAGGTGGACTACTATGGCTCGGCTGCCCCCATTAGCAACGTTGCTAATGTGGCTGTGCCCGATGCGCGTACTATCACAATCACTCCCTGGGAGAAGTCGATGTTCAAAGAAATCGAGAAAGCCATTATCAACTCCGAGTTGGGCATCACTCCCGAAAACAATGGCGAGGTGATTCGTCTTTCGATTCCGCCTTTGACAGAAGACCGCCGTAAGTCGCTCGTTAAGCAGTGCAAAGGCGAAGCGGAAGATGCCAAAATCTCCGTGCGTAACGCTCGCCGCGACGCAATCGAAGGCCTCAAAAAAGCACAGAAAAACGGACTGCCCGAAGATGCTGCTAAAGATGCCGAAGCTAAAGTGCAAAAAATCCACGACAACTATATCAAGAAAATCGATGCAGTTTTTGCTGCTAAAGAGAAAGAAATTCTCACAGTATAATTTCAGGATGATTATTTTTCAGCGCAACGTCTTCACAATGCGGAGACGTTGCGCTTTTTTTACGGAAAAATATGTCATTATTACCGCATTGTTGATAAATAGCACCTATATCTTTCCATAATTGCTAAAAAATTATTAATTTTGGCGGCAATTTAGAACATGTGTTTCGGAGGTGCTCTTTTTTGAGGATGTCGACGAAGCTCTTTAATAAATATCTATTTATGAGAAAGATAGTAGTTCTTGGCATATTAATGCTTATGGGCGCAAATATCGCAAATGCCCAAACGGAAAAAGTGAAATACGGTGACTTCCAGCAATGGATAACGCGCACAATCCACGAATCTGCTGTTATCGGCGGCGCAACGCGTACGCTCTACGAAGTCGGTCCGACGGCAACCATCGACGGCAACAAAGCCTACACCAACCGCGGAGGCTCGCCGTGGGCTACCAGCAACGTCTACGCAAAGGTTTCGGGCGTGTCGAAAGGTAGTTGCTCGGTAATGCCCGACAAGCGCAGCGGCGGTAATACTTGTATGAAGATGACCACAGTCTTCGAACACGTCAAAGTGCTCGGTCTCATCAACCTCGACGTGCTCGCTTCGGGTAGTTCCTACCTCGGCAGAATGGTTGAACCGGTGAGCAGCACAAAAAATCCTTACAGCAAGCTCGATATGGGTGTTGCTTTCACCAGGCGTCCCAAATATCTCGTCTACGACTATCGCGTATATATCCCCGCCGGTGCCAAAATGATATATGCAAGCGGTTTCGGAAAGCAAAAAACGCTAAATAAGCAAAACGCTTGCGAGACGTTCGTCATTCTCCAACAACGTTGGGAAGACGAAAAAGGCAACATCTTTGCAAAACGCGTGGGCACCGGACGCGAACGTTTCTACAAGAGTACTTCCGGTTGGGTTAACAACCACAAACTCGCCATCCACTACGGCGACATCACCGGCGAATCGTTCTACAAATCGTGGATGGGCCTCATCAGCAACAATCGCCCGTACTACGCAACAAACAGCAAGGGCAAAATGGTGCCGGTCAAAGAAGTTGGTTGGGCTGAAGCCGATGCCAAGCCGACTCACATGATGATGATGTTCTCTGCCGGTTGCGGTACAGCGTACGAAGGTACAATCGACCAAACCCTTTGGATTGACAATGTAGAGTTGCAGTATTAGTGCCCGAATTTCGGGAAATCGACTGATTATCAAGTGGTGGAATTGTTCTAAAACGATTCTGCCACTTGCTTTTTTATAGATATATACAGTGCCTTTTATTTCTTCCCCGTAATTATCGTTTTGATGTCGTGGAGTTTGTTGAGGGCTTCCATTGGCGTAAGGTTGTTGATGTCGAGGTCGAGAATTGCGTCGCGAACTTGGCTCAGTACGGGGTCGTCGAGTTGGAAGAGTGAGAGTTGCACGCCTTGACCTGCCATCGGCATACTTTGAAGGCTTTCGGTCATGCGTTCCTGTGAATTTGCCGCTTCGAGTTGGCGCAACACTTCGTCGGCGCGCTTGACAATCCACTTTGGCAAGCCTGCCAATTTAGCCACATGGATACCGAAACTGTGCTCGCTGCCGCCTTCGACGAGTTTGCGCAGAAACACCACTTTGCCGTCGATTTCTTTCACCGACACGTTGTAGTTGAAGATGCGGCTGAACGTCTTTGCCATCTCGTTAAGTTCGTGATAGTGAGTGGCAAACAGCGTTTTTGGGTGAAATTTTGTTGACTGATGCAGATATTCGACAATTGCCCAGGCAATGGAGATGCCGTCGTAGGTGCTCGTGCCGCGTCCGAGTTCGTCGAAGAGCACGAGGCTCCGTTCGCTAATGTTGTTGAGAATGGATGCCGCTTCGTTCATTTCGACCATAAACGTCGATTCGCCCAGCGAGATGTTGTCGCTTGCGCCGACGCGTGTAAATATCTTATCGACAATGCCTATATGTGCGGCATCGGCGGGCACGAAGCATCCCACTTGCGCAAGTAGCACGATGAGTGCCGTTTGGCGCAGCAATGCCGACTTACCTGCCATATTCGGACCGGTGATAATCATAATCTGCCGGCTTTCGTTGCCGATGTTGATGTTGTTGCTCACATAGGTTTCGCCGGGAGGCATCTGCGTTTCGATTACGGGGTGACGACCCTCGACGATGTTGATGTCGAGCGAATCGTTGACTTCCGGGCGATTGTAGCGGTGTTCTATCGAAGCTTTTGTGAACGACAGCAAGCAGTCGATTTTGGCAATCAACGCCGAATTGAGTTGGATTGCCGGTATGAAGGATGTAATAGCGGCAATGAGTTCGGTGAATATGCGATTTTCGATAGCGAGGATGCGGTCTTCGGCGCCAAGAATTTTCTCCTCGTATTCTTTGAGTTCTTGCGTAATGTAGCGCTCGGCATTGACGAGAGTCTGCTTTCGAATCCACTCGGCGGGCACCTTGTCTTTGTGCGTGTTTCTCACCTCGATATAGTAGCCGAACACGTTGTTGTAAGCAATTTTGAGGCTTGGAATGCCGGTTGCTTCGCTTTCGCGTTGCTGCAATTGCACGAGATAGTCTTTGCCGGAATAGGCAATTTCGCGGAGTTCGTCGAGTTCGCTGTCGACGCCGTCGCGCACCACCTTGCCGCGGTTTGTGGCGTTGGGCGCATCGGGATTGATTTCGCGCTCAATGCGGTCGCGGATTAGCGTACACGGGTTAAGTTGGTCGCCGAAGGAGCGCAACACGGGGTTGTCCGACGCTTCGCAGTAGTCTTTGATGGGCGCAATTGCTCGTAAGGCGTTCTTGAGTTGAACGGTTTCGCGTGGCGAAATTCGTCCGACAGCGACTTTCGAGACGAGGCGCTCCATATCGCCGACGGTTTCGAGATGTTTGTGCAGCAGTTCGCGACCTTGCGGGTCCTTGAAAAGGCTCTCGACCACGCTCAGTCGGTCGTTGATGCGGTTGCGGTCTTTCAGCGGAAAGAGCAACCAGCGGCGCAACAAACGAGCACCCATCGGGCTTACCGTGCGGTTGACAACGTCGAGCAAGGCGGTGCCTTCGTCTGCCATCGAATCGACAATTTCGAGATTGCGTATCGTGAATCGGTCGAGTCGCACGTATTTATTTTCTTCGATGCGAGAAATCGACGTGATATGGCTGATTTGCGTATGCTGAGTGATGTCGAGATAGAAAAGCACGGCGGCAGAAGCCACTATGGCGTTGTGCAGATTGTTGATGCCGAAGCCTTTAAGACTACGTGTCTCGAACTGCTTGAGCAGACGTTCGCGCGCGGCGTCTTCTGCCCACATCCAGTCGTCGAGTTCGTAGGTGAGATATTTCGTGGAGAAAGATGTGTCGAAACGGCGCTTTAGCGAGCGCTCTACGAGCACTTCTTTTGGCGCGAAGTTGACGAGCAGTTTGTCGATATAGTCAATCGTACCCTCGGCGGTCATAAATTCGCCGGTGCTGATGTCCAGGAAAGCCACGCCGCAAGCGTTTTTGCCGAAATGCACTGCGCCGAGGAAGTTATTTTCGCGGAAGTCGAGCATATTGCCGTTGATGGCAACGCCGGGTGTAACGAGTTCGGTGATGCCGCGTTTGACGAGTTTCTTGGTGAGTTTCGGGTCTTCGAGTTGCTCGCAGATAGCCACGCGCTTGCCGGCGCGCACAAGTTTTGGCAGATACGTGTCGAGAGCATGGTGCGGAAAACCTGCCAATTCAATGCTCTGACCGGGGCCGTTGGCGCGTTTTGTTAGCGTAATGCCGAGAATTTCGGAAGCGGTAACGGCATCGGTCGAAAACGTTTCGTAGAAGTCGCCTACTCGATACAACAGGATTGCATCGGGATGCTTGCGCTTCATCTCGAAAAACTGCTTCATCAAAGGGGTTTCAACGATTTTCTCTGCCACCGGGTATTGTTTTTATATAACACAAAGGTACAAAATTTTTTCGACACACCGAGCACTACCGCTTGTTTTTTGCACTCGCGGAGCGCCTTGAGTTCGTTATTTATCGTCGATTACCCAATCTTCGATTGTATGGGTCTCGGAGTTAAAATTGATGCCGACTTTTATGACGGGCAGTCCGGCGAGGGCGAAGCGCGACGGATAGTCCTTGAGGTTGATTTGGTTCATCGCCGCTTCCGCCGACTTGTTTAGTTTGAGTTCGAAAAGGTAGAGTGCCTTGCCGGAATTCATTACCATATCGACGCGACCTTTTGGCGTGCGCACTTCCACGTCGACGTATCTGCCTAAAAGCGAAAATATTACGTAGAGCATTTGTTGGTAGTGTCCTTCGTAATTCGTGTTGTCGCACTGCGGTATCGTCAGCAGATATGTTTGTAGCAGGCGCAACATTTCGTTCAGGTCGTCGTTGTAGAGTGCCATAAACATATAGGCTATTGTGGTAAGACCGTTTTCCCAACTTATATTCACATAGTTTGGTAACAAGCTTTCCATCAATCCGATACGTATCTCGTTGTTCGGAATATCGAGGGTATAGATATTTGCCATGCGGTTGTAGCCCTTGATGGTCAGATATCCCGATTGATAAAGCAAAGGTGTGATAGACTTCATATTTTCCGTCGGAGCATCGAAGGCTGATGCCATGACGCTTGTCGGTTTGAGCATTGACGGGGTGACATTGAATTTTCTCATCATTTCGATAAGGAAAGTCGGCGTGCCGCTCTCGAACCAGTAGCTTTGAATATTGTTGTTTGCAAAAGCGAGCATTATACTGAATGGGTTGAAGATATCCGGCGACGGCCAAGTAAAGTGATAGCCATCATATTTTTTCTTCAGTTCATCAAATACTTCTTCAGGAGTTTGCTCATACTTTTGTGCCAATCGGTCAATATAATCCGACATTTGAGTTTGCACTTCTTCTACGGTAATACCGCAAACGGCAGCAAACTGCTCTTGCATACTGATATTGTTCAAGTTGTTCAGTTCGCTGAAGATGCTGAGTTGCGAAAACTTTGTAATTCCGGTGATAAAAACGAATTTGAGATATTTGTCGCAAGCCTTGAGCGGCGAGTAGAAGTTACGCATAATTTGGCGTAAATCATCGAGTTGCGTCTTTTCGTGAGCCACGTCAAGCAGCGGAGCGTCGTATTCGTCAATAAGTACAACGACTTGCTTTCCGGTAAGTTCATAAGCGCGCTGAATAAGATTTGTCAGACGCAAGTTCGGGTCGGTTAGGTCGGATGTCAACCCGAATTTCCTCTCATTGCTTTCAATAATGTAAAGAAGATACCTCGGCAAGTCGTCTTTGCTTTGATGCTTGGCTAACGACATATCAAACCTCAGCACGGGATATTCCGTCCAATCTTTCTCAACACCGTCGATGAACGTACCTTTGAAAAGATGCTTTTTCCCCTCGAAATAAGCCGCGAGAGTTGAAACAAGAAGCGACTTTCCGAACCGTCTCGGACGACTCAGAAAGATGTAATTGCCAAGCTTAATCATCTTATAGATGTACTGCGTTTTGTCGACATACAAGCAGTT